>JAEVZU010000008.1 GCA_023392075.1 Bacillota bacterium
GGTTTTATTCACGCAGCAATTGATGTTGATACGGAAAAATAAAAGGTTACATATATGTCTGCTTATAATTTTAGTTTTGGCATTTAGTATTCAGGGGGTATCTATAGCGGCAGACAATGGTACTGAAAGTCAAAATGATAAGAATTCTCAAGCCTTGAAGCTTTCATTAGATGATGCCATAAAAAAAGCAGCTGACAGTTCTTCTGAATTATATGCAATAGATATATCAATTAAAAAACTTTGGAAAGTGACTGATGAAAATAAATCTTTTGCAGAGTTAAGCAGTCACACCCAGGAGCAATTGGAGTTGATAGATACTTATTTCCAATTGTTTGAGAAAGGCAGGAAATACGATGATCTAAATACTCGTGAGGAGCAGGAGCTTTTGGTATATGAAAATCTCTTTGGAGATATTCCTGCACCTTATTCAAAACAACAGTTGTATGAGAAGTACATAAATAGCACTGTTGTGCCATACTATTCTTCCTGGCTTCAAATTTTACAATTTGAGAATACATACAACAATAGTAAGGCTCGGCTAAGTGGAGACACTCAACACTTGTATTTTAATCTTCTTTATTCTACAGAGTTATGTGAGACATTTGAAAATTCAATAGATACAATGGAAAAGCAGTACTCAGGCATGCTTTTGAAATATGAAAAAGGCTTGATTTCAGAACTTGAAAAATACCAATTTGAGATTGGACTTAACAAGAAAAAGCTTGAATTGAAAAAACAGAAGAGAAACAAGGAACTTCAAGAGCTGTTGCTTAAACAGCAATGCGGTATATCCCGCTCACAGACAATACAATTGACCTCCAGGGATGCCGGTATGGACAAGAACTACAAGCTAGGTACATATAGCAACTATTATGATAAAGCTATTGAGAATAGAAGCGAAGTGGTTGGTTCAAAGCTTCAATCCGAGATATTGAGAAAAGAGTTGGAGTTTGTTGATAAATATATAAGGCAGCAATACTCATTTGACCGTATGAATCTTGAACAACAGATCGAAGATGCAGAATTTTCAATAAGCCAGAGTATTCTTAATGTTACTGGAGATATTCAAGCGGCCTATACAGATGTTACTACGGTTCAAAGCCAAAAGGAAATTCAAAAAAGAAATGCCGCAAATAAAAAGGCAGATTATGATATTGCAGTAAAAAAGCATTTACTTGGACAGATAAGCCTTATAGATTTATTTGATGCCAAGGATGCTGCAAGTACTGCCGAGATAGAGTATAGGAAAGCTCAAAGGGATATGGCCTATAGTTATTACAGGTTGGAACTTGCCAGTGGACTTGGACCTGGCTATAGATAAGCACACATTTATAATTCACTAGATCAATAAAAGAAAAGATGGTGTTGGTATGATTAAAAAGTTATTAAATAAAATAGTAATAGGGTTAGTTGTATTTTGCATAATGATAACTGCATCTTTGACTTTAACTATTCAAGCGTCAGATACGGAGAATATGACTAAAGTTTTTAATTTGGAAAGTTTTATAGAAGAAGTAACGAAGAATAATCCTGAACTTAAGCTTTTAGATGACCAGATACTGGTTCAGGAAAGACGGTATAAGATTGCAAATCAAAAGGCTGATGAAATTAAATCGAATGAATGGCTAACAGGTGGTGATTTTGCACAAAGCAAAAGTTATATATTACTGTACCCCTTACAGGCCAAAAATAAGCTTGATGACCTAAAATGGCAAAAAGAGAACAAGCTGGTATCCCTACAGGCTGAAGCTTCGAAGCTTTATTATCAATACATATTCAAACAGCACGAGGTGGAGGCTCAATCAAAGGCTGTTGAGAGAGCCAAGGCTGAGCTGAATATTGTAAAGGAGAAAATCAATCTTGGAAAGTTAAACAGTCTTTCTCTCCCGCAAAGTGAGAATGCCGTTGATCTGTCCAGCCAAAAACTGACCAAGTTAAATACCGAGCTTGCATCAATAGTAATGAAAATTAATTCTTTACTGAATTATGATTTGGACCAGAAGCTTCAGATCAGTTCAGAAACTATAAAGATCGAGGAATATACAGCTAAAGGTATTGAGGAACTTATTGAGAAAAGGAAACTTGAAAGTAACTCTATAAAAAAACTTCAGGGAGAGATAGAAGAAGCGAAAATCAGTTACTACATCGAGTCATATAATAGGCAAAGTATTGCATCCAATTATGAACAACTTGAAGATAAGCCAAAGGAACTGGAAAACAATATTGAGAATGAAAAATATAAAATAGAACAAAAGATTAGAAATGACTATAACAGTATTTTAAATTTGTATGACGATATCGCTATTGCCAAACTATCCTATGATTTGAACCTGAAGCTTTTTGACGTAGCCGAACAAAAATACAAACAGGAAATGATAAGCTATGTTGAATATTTAAAGGCTGCTGAGGACCGGGAAAATGCCATGATCCAGTATGATCAGGCACAACTTGCTTATCTTACGGCTGTTTTGGATTTCCAGCTGTACACTGAGCAGCTGGTGTAATTTGGCAGCAGAAATTCTGCAACATTTTTCGGGCTTATTACGTCTAAATTACAGCATTGCCAAAATATTAATTTTTCATTACAGGCAATTAGTGATATAATTCAAATGTGGGTTTCGGATTAATCACCGATAAAATTTTGTTAGGGGTGTTTTTTTGAGCAAAAAAGTATTAATTGTAGACGATGAGAAGAATATTGTAGATATTTTGAGATTCAATCTTAAAAAAGAAGGATATGATACACTGGAGGCATTTGATGGCGAAGAGGCGGTAGAACTTGCGCTTTCCCAGAATCCCGATCTGATATTGCTGGATATTATGCTTCCGAAGATGGATGGCTTTACAGTTTGCAGAAAACTCAGACAGTCAATCTCAACGCCCATTCTTATGCTTACGGCAAAGGAAGAAGAGGTCGACAAGGTATTGGGCCTGGAGCTTGGTGCCGATGACTATATCACAAAACCCTTCAGTCCGAGAGAACTTATGGCCCGTGTTAAGGCCAATCTCAGAAGGCTTGTGCCTATTGAGCAGACCGGTACCGATAAATCCCGTGTAAACAATTACGGTGACCTTACCATAGATTCCGACCGTTATGAAGTCAGAAGGGGAGAAGGAATCATAGAACTGACACTTCGTGAATTTGAGCTGGTCAAGTTTCTGGCGGCTTCGCAGGGAACTATTTTTTCAAGGGAATCACTGCTGGAAAAGGTCTGGGGTTATGAGTATTACGGAGATGTAAGAACAGTGGATGTCACTGTCAGAAGAGTCCGTGAAAAGCTCGAGCTTGATCCCGCCAATCCCCAGTATATTGTAACAAAGCGCGGTGTGGGTTACTACTTTAATAAATTTTAAATTAACTCGTTGTAACCGTACTATTTCAAGCAAGCGCTTTGTGTGCCATCATTGATTGAAGTTCGTATGGGAGTACCGGTAATCAGTAACAACTTTTACTTTCAAAATTGATTAGTCAACCGGCGCAACACGTTCAAATAACAATTTTATGTGCTTTGGTTTTATCTTTGACTTGAGATCCGGATGGGTCTCAAGTCATAATAGTTAAAGGAGACAGCATGAAGTTCTGGAAGGGATTTATCAAGCTGCTGCGCAGCTTGCAGTGGAAACTCGTTTATATTTTTATATCAATGTGTGTAATCTTGGTATGTGTCGTATATATTGTAATAAATTCAGGACTGCAGTCAATTTATTTTAACAATTTTCAGGAAGACATGGACAAGGGGTTCGTAGAGTGGAAGGGATTGAGGGGTATACCTGAATCCAATGATGACATCTATACTTATTTTAAAGACCGGCGGGATGATATAAACTCTTTCAGGACAAACTCGGATGTCAACCTGACAATTATAGATCTGAGTATCACAAGGAAAAATAATGACCCGAACAGGGGAATTATTTATTCCACAGACGAGCAGTTTCAAAATCCGGCACGCTTTGCAGATGAGCTTTTCAACAGCTCCACTGCCAATCTGCTTCCCCTGTGGGCAAAACAGCTGGATGAACCTGTTTTGAATAAAGAGCTGGTTAAGACCATTTCAGGAAACGAATACTTTGAATATGTTATACAGCCCTCCGAGAGAAAAGATCTGGTTTTTTACTTTACCTACAACAAGGATGCCTGGGAGCAAATAATCCGGACCTTTAACAATCTCATATTTACCAGTGCCGTTATTGCAGTATTCCTGTCCTTGATTTTGGCCTATCTTTTATCAAAAACCATAACTTCTCCAATAATAAGTGTAATGAACAAGGCTGAAAAAATAGCCGAGGGAGAATTTGGACAGCAGTTGGATGTCAAATCTGAGGATGAGATCGGAAATCTCACAAAGACCTTCAATTACATGGCCAATGAGCTCAAGAATACTTTGTCTGAGATTTCAAGTGAAAAGAACAAGGTTGTCACCATATTAAACTATATGGCCGACGGAGTCCTGGCCTATGACCTGAAGGGCAGCGTAATTCACGTAAACCCCGCAGCCAGAAAGTATCTTGGGGATGACATTGCCCAAAAAACCTTTCAGGATTTTGCCGGAAATGCAGGCTTGGACATACAGATTGAGAATATAATTTATCTGGAGGAAGCCTCCGTCAAGGAATTTGATACTGTAATCAACAATTTGTTTATAAAGGTGTACTTTGCGGTATTCACCGATACAAACAAGAGGCCGGAGGGGTTTATCGTGGTTCTGCACGATGTTACCGAGGAGCAGAAACTTGACAATATGAGACGCGAGTTTGTGGCAAACGTATCTCATGAACTGCGCACTCCTATAACATCAATAAAGAGTTATTCTGAAACACTCCTGGATGGAGCTGTGGAGGACAGGGAAACCACTGAACATTTCCTGAATGTTATAAATACCGAAGCCGACAGGATGACCAGACTGGTTAAGGATCTGCTGCAGCTGTCCAGGCTTGATAACCAGCAGGTCAGCTGGAATATGGGGGAAGTGCCCATAAAGGAGCTTGTCAGGGATATAGTGGACAGGATGATACTTCAGGCCGAACATAAGCATCAAAAGCTTGAAAGCTATGTTATTGGTGATATCCCAAATATAAAAGGTGATAAGGACAGGCTGGAGCAGGTGTTTGTCAACCTCATAAGCAATGCCCTTAAGTATACGCCTGAAAACGGGGAAATTACCGTTTACATCGGAAGGATCTATAATGATATTTATGTAAAGGTAGCAGATACCGGCATCGGGATACCTGCAGATTCTCTGCCCCGGGTATTTGAAAGGTTCTACAGGGTGGATAAAGCCAGATCGCGGGATATGGGGGGGACCGGCCTTGGGCTGTCAATTGCCAGGGAAATTATTCAGGCACACGGCGGTACCATCAGCATAAGCAGTGAGGAAAGGAAGGGTACCGAAGTTACGGTAAGACTCTCAGTGTAAATTTTTTTTAAATGGCATGTAATGGATTTGTAACAGAAATTGTTATATAATTATAGTAGGGTACTGGTAAAAACAGTACAAGAGTATTTTTTGGGGGTGGACCTTATGAAAGCAAAATTACTTACATTTACTATAATCGTTGGCGTTATGCTGTCTGTATTCCTTATACCGGCTTTTGCTGCCGAACATGTCGTTGATATTTCCAGACCCGAGGGGGATGAGGTAGTCACCAAGCAAGTATTCTCTATTTTCGGAACCTGCATCTATGATGAGACTACTATTACTTTTGAGAGCTATGATGCTGATGCGGGAGAATATAAACCTCTGAAGACAGTTGACGGTGTTTCCACTTTCAAGGTTGGAAGCGGCAAGATGTTCGGCAAGGATATAAGACTTAAGAGAGGTCCAAATGATATTAAAATAATTGCTTATACAAAACAAACCAAGGATGATCCCGAGGAGTTTTTTTATACAATTACCTTCGGTGACGGAAACAAATCAGGAGATTGGTTTGATAAGGCCATAGACTGGATAACAAATCCCGGCGGCGAAAAAGATAAGAAAGATTAATCTATGAATAAGAGATCAAGAACGATAGGTTATTACTATGAAAAATTCAGAGCGTTTTTATTAATTCTTTTAATAGGCGTTTGTATTATACAGGTGGGAATACTGTGGAGTAGTCAATCCGGCAGTTTCCCTTTTTTATCTTCCATTTTTTCCGACTCAAAAACCACCTCCCAGGCATCTATTGAGGAGCTGAAGGGAGAGTTTATGCTTCCTTACAAAGTAGTTCTCTCAAAAGGTTATGACGACGATCATTTAATAATACCAAACGGCTCCGGTGAGTACTATACTCTTTGGAACGGTGCTCAGGAGTATCTTAAGGCTGCACTGAGAGACAAACCCGCCCGGATCGAATCCTTCAGTGATGAAAAGTGGGGAATTATTGTTGCCAATAATCCTTACTACTTTGAATTCAAGGCTGATGTGAATATAGATATAGTTAAATGGGTTTTAAATATAAAAAATTCCGTTGATTCCTTAGTGGGATTAAACAAGCTTGTAATTCATCCTGATGATCCGGAAAACGGCTATGCAGATACTGTTTATGTCAGGGATAATAATAATATCTATACATATATAGTATCCGGTTATGACGGATCTGCCCTGGAAAAGGAAGAATTTGAAACCGTCTATAAGAGTCATGAAAATAATTTCAAAATCAAAAATTATAAAATTAAAAATTATAAAATAGCAATTGAGACAGGCAGCAGATCCCTGCTGCCCAAGGATATGATTGCTCCATTTACATCAAACAGTGAAGAAGAGTATACAAATATAACAGGCATACCCTTTGACGGCCTTCAGAGACCTATTTCAAGTCTGGCCGAATATGATGCTATTCAGCTGGAATTATTGGGGGAAATCAGAAATGACTATTACCCGGATGAAGATGTTTACGGCTCCGTTGTGTTTAAAAAGTCCGACAGTGTATACAGGTTATACAAAAATTCCGTTATTGAGTACAAATATACCGGAAATCAGGGTGCAGCCGAAAGAACCAGGCTCCTTGATGCATATCAGAAGGCTGTCGGCTTTATAATGGAGATTAAGACCCGCAGCAGGTACATGGACAATATTAATCTCTACCTGTCCTCTGTGAAGGAAGGGAGCAACTCCTTCATATTTAAATTTGACTACAGTATAGCTGATGGCGAAGGGCACGGGGATGTCCCGCTGCTGTTGAAGGATTTCAAACTGCCCAACAGTGAACAGTCGCTGGACAGTGCAATAACAATTGAGGCAACCTCCAAAAGGGTGGTCCAATGCAGATGGGTGGCATTAAAACTTGAGGTTCACAAGAATTTTAATGAATATGACTGGAACTTCCCCGAGCTTGTGGATAGAACCTATAATTCAAACAACGATCTCAGCAAGGCAAATCTGCCTATACGGGACTATGGAATATATTATGTACTGACACCTCAGGAGATAAACAACACTCTGATTACTCCAAGCTTTGTACTTTTTAATAATACCGGCGGTTATGATATACCGTTGGAAGGGAAATAATTTATAGCAATCCACAATATTCTGTGCAGGTGACATTTATGGACTGGAAACGAGCGAAGACAATTTTAATATGGGTGTTTATTGTATTGAACCTTGTTCTGGCCGTTATATTGTACCGGAATATAAGAGGAGGAGAAATTTCCCACGATACTATCATTAACACCCAGAAAATACTGGAACAAAATAATGTACATATCGAATGTCCCATACCCAAATATAACGGTAAGGACTTCATTTTGCAGTATGAGGAGACAGTTCTGGATAAAAATAAAATAATTAATGGTCTTTTGGGGGATAATTATACCAAAATTAGTGATAATATCTATGAGAAGGGTACCGAAAGGCTTGTATTCAGCAGCAGCTGTTGTTTTGAGTACAGTGATGGTGCAAGTAACAAAAAAATATATACACAGAGCAAAAGTGAGGTTGAGGCTTATTTAAAGGAGCTGGCTAAAAAGCTTGGTATTCCCCTTGACGAGTTTCAATTGGACAGCTTTTCTTCCTCGCCCTCCGGAGAAGATCCAAAGGCAGTTTACAAAGGGATTTACAAAAATTATACCGTATTTGATAACTACATTGAGGTGGAAATAGGAAAAGCAGGTTTAAAGAGCATAAAGTATCAATATAAGAAGCCTTTGACCGTCAACAGCAGGGATATTAATGTAATACCTGTCTATCAGATTTTGGTAACAAAGATGACCAACTATCCGGGAATTGATATAAGTGATGTTGATATCGGCTTTAAAGGCATAAAGGGGGATAAGGATACTAAAACCTTATATGAGGGACTTTCCTGGAGAATAACAACCAACGAGGGAAAGGAATTCTACTTCAATGCTACCAGCGGTGAGCTTATGGAATAGTTTGTAAATTGGTAATATTTTTTTTGCTACATTTCTAGTGGAATAATTTATAACTAGATGGTATAATATTCTCGTGTGTGTAATGTTTAGCAAAACATTTACAGTTTATACAAAAGGTTGGTGTAGAAGGGTTTGGATAAGTTCTTAATAAACGGGCCATGTCCCCTGAACGGAGAAGTTACCATTAGCGGAGCAAAGAATGCTGCAGTTGCGGTTTTACCCGCGGCGTTGATAATAAATGGAATCAGTAGAATCGAGAATGTTCCTGATATCAAGGATGTCAAGGTTTTATTGGATATTCTCACCAAATTGGGCGCTAAGATAACTAAAGAAGACAGCAATACCGTAATTTGTGACACACGAGAGGTGAACTGCTGGCAAGCACCTTACGAACTTGTGAAAAGCATGAGAGCTTCGTATTATTTATTGGGAGCTTTGATTGCCAGATTTGGAAAGGCGGAAGTATCACTCCCGGGTGGATGTGATTTTGGGTTCAGACCTATAGATCAGCATATTAAAGGCTTTGAGGCTATGGGTGCCCATGTTGTTATTGAGCATGGCATAGTAAAAATTGATGCCGCACAGCTGAAAGGTGCACAGATTTATCTGGACGTTGTCAGTGTCGGTGCTACCGTCAATCTCATGCTGGCGGCAGTAAAAGCCAATGGTCAGACTGTGATAGAAAATGCGGCAAAGGAACCGCATGTTGTTGATGTAGCCAACTTCCTGAATGCTATGGGGGCTAATATCAGAGGTGCAGGAACAGACGTTATCAAGATCAGGGGCGTAGACCACCTGAAGGGCGGCGGAGTCCACACCATAATTCCCGATATGATTGAGGCAGGAACGTTTATGATTGCTGCTGCAGCCTCAAGGGGAGATGTAACAGTTAAAAATGTCATTCCAAAGCATATGGAATCTCTCACTGCAAAGCTGATTGAAATGGGAGTTACAGTTAAAGAAGACGAAGATTTTATAAGAGTTATAGGCGGAAATAAAGTAAAAAATGTTAATATAATGACCTTGCCCTATCCCGGTTTTCCTACCGATCTGCAGCCGCAGATTACAGTTCTGCTGCATATGGCGGAAGGTGTGAGTACCATTACGGAAGGCATATGGGACTCAAGATTCCAGTACGTGGATGAATTCAAACGCATGGGTGCCAGGATAAAGGTAGAGGGCAGAATTGCAGTTATTGACGGAGGAGCCCTGCTGACAGGAGCGCCTGTGAAGGCAACCGACCTGAGGGCCGGAGCTGCCATGGTTCTGGCGGGTTTGATCGCAAAGGGAACAACTGAAATTTCTAATATCAAATATATAGACAGAGGCTATGAAAATTTTGTTAACAAGCTTAATTTGCTTGGAGCAGACATAACCAGGATATCAACAGAAGATTAACGCTCATTTTTGTGCGAAATCCTTTTGCATGAAGAAGAATTGGAGCATAAATGGTTAAATTTTGCAGTTTGTTTAGCGGCAGCAGCGGAAATGCTTTATTTATAGGCACTGAGAAAACAAAGCTTCTTGTGGACGCAGGTTTAAGCGGAAAGAGAATATTGGAAGCGCTTTGCTCTATCGGAGAAAATCCGGCCGAGCTAAGCGCTATATTAATTTCCCATGAACATATTGATCATGTGCGTGGAGCAGGTATAATATCAAGGAAGCAGGATATTCCCATATATGCCAATGAAGCTACCTGGGGTGCGATGGAGTATGGGCTGGGGCCGGTCAAGCTGGAGAACAGGGTATGTTTCTGTACCGGAGATGAGTTTGAAATCGGAGATATATGCGTGCGGCCGTTTCTGATTCCTCATGACGCGGCCGAACCGGTGGGGTACAATTTTTCTGCCGGGGGAAAACGTATTACGACGGCTACCGACATAGGTCATATGAACAAAGAGCTGCTTTCATACATAGAAGGTAACGACCTGCTGCTGCTTGAGTCCAATCATGACGTTGAGATGCTGAAGGTCGGACCTTATCCATGGTCGCTGAAGAAGAGGATCATGGGAGACCATGGTCACCTGTCAAACGAAATGGCCGCAAAGGTCATTGCCTATCTGGCTGAAAAGGGCTGCAGGAACTTCATACTGGGGCATTTGAGTCATGAGAACAACTTTCCGGAGCTGGCTTACCAGACTACATATAATGCACTTACCGAGAAGCAGATCGCAGTTGGCGGAGATGTGCTGCTTGAGGTGGCAAGCAGGGACAGGGCCGGGAGTGTAAAAATATTATAAGAACCTGTTTAGTATCTCATTGCATTCGTCATTTTGGCGTATTTTGCGCCATGCTGCGTTAAATTTTCTAGAATAAACAAATTATTCCTTCGAAAATTTGCCTTGCCTGGCAGAAAATTCACTCAAAATGCCAAGCACAAGCAGATACTAAGCAGGTTCTAAGTAAATAATACAATTGGATTATAATTGATTAATAAATTCAGGGGGCCGTATACAGGGTCCTTTTTTAGAGTATAGGAATTTATAACTTTTGGAACAGTGATGAGACACTTATAATGCTGAGTTTGAATGTTTACACCAGAAAATTCCAAACGGTAAATTTCTATACTCGGGGATTGGAAAGGGGAATCCCCTTCCCGGTTTAGGGGGGGGGTGCTCAGGAGCGTAAGCTCCGTCGAAGGGGGCAGTAGTGCCCCCTAGCGAAAAGATAATTTGCGTAGCATGGCAGAGTACTTGAGTGGACGCGAAGCGGATTTGCGAAGCAAATTTCTTGTGGAGAAAAGGCTGAAAGAAATACACAAAAATGATTAAAAATCATAAAGGAGGTACCGGGCCTATGCCATTTTACATCATTATGTTATATGCAAAATGCTGGGCATGGGCATAATATGAAAATAACAATTGCGGCAGTTGGAAAACTAAAGGAGAGGTACCTCAAGGATGGTATTTCCGAATATACAAAAAGACTTTCACGCTTTGCAGATATTGAACTGCTTGAGGTGGAAGATGAGCATGCCCCCGACACCCTTAGTCCGGCGCAGGAGCTGCAGGTGAAGCAGCGTGAAGCGGAGCGGCTGCTCAAAAGAGTTAAGGAAGGCAGTTATATCATACTGCTGGATCTGGCTGGGGAGCAGACAACCTCGGAAGGCTTTGCCTCCAAGTTGGAGAACATCATGCTCACAGGGAATTCCCATATAACCTTTATAATAGGGGGTTCATTGGGACTGGATCAAAGCCTTGTCAGTGCTTCCAGCTGCAGAATATGCCTGTCCAAAATGACCTTTCCCCA
>JAEVZU010000106.1 GCA_023392075.1 Bacillota bacterium
AGAGTATCCAGCGCCAACGCCGGAGGCAATATTGAGATAAGGCTTGACAATGCTTCCGGTACTTTGGTGGGAACCTGTCAAGTTGGCGGAACCGGAGGCTGGCAGACCTTTACAGATGTAAAATGCAATGTAAACGGTGTCAGCGGAAAGCATGACCTGTATCTTAAATACACCGGAGGAAGCGGGTATTTATTTAACCTCAACTGGTTTACTTTCAGCAATAAACCTGTAGAACCTGTCTCAAAACTGGGTGATATAAATTCCGACGGACAAATAGATTCAATAGATTTACAGCTTATCAAAGCATATCTTCTCGGTCTGGGAACAATAGAAAATACAAAAGCGGGTGATTTGGATGCCAGCGGAGAAATAAATGCTATAGATTTTTCACTTATGAAACAATATCTGCTGGGAATAATACCTACCTTCCCAGGACAGAATACAGACCCGGAAAATCCTAAATTCCACTGCTTCCTCCTGCTTGGTCAATCCAATATGGCAGGATACCCCAAGGCTCAGGATTCCGATAAGGCGGAAGACCCAAGGGTGCTTGTTTTAGGCTACGACAATAACTCCGCTCTCGGACGTGTCACCGATCAGTGGGATGAGGCATGCCCTCCGCTGCATGAGGCGTGGAATGGTGCCATCGGCCCAGGAGACTGGTTTGGAAAGACCCTGATACAAAAAGTTCCTGAGGGCGATACTGTCGGGTTGATACCATGTGCTATCAGCGGTGAGAAAATAGAGACCTTTATGAAGTCCGGAGGCAGTAAATACAACTGGATTATCAATCGTGCAAAACTTGCTCAGCAAAAGGGAGGAATCATTGAAGGTATCATTTTCCACCAGGGGGAATCAAACAGCGGCGATACCAGCTGGCCGGGCAAGGTAAAAACTCTGGTGGAGGATCTGAGGAAGGATCTCAACCTGGGCAACGTTCCGTTCCTTGCAGGTGAGCTGCTATACAGCGGCCCATGTGCAGGCCACAATACGCTTGTAAACCAGTTGCCTTCAATAATATCAAATTGTTATGTGGTTTCTGCAAACGGGCTTGTTGTGGATTCAGCCGATACACAATACCGTCTCCACTTCGGACATGATTCCCAGGTTACCTTTGGAAAGAGGTATGCTGAAAAAATGATTCAGGCATTAGACTGGTAAGCTTTAAAAATGTAAGTTCGCTTTGGTATGGGAAGACCGGATTCCAGAGGATGAGATAAGGAAAGTGGGAATTAACGAAAGTTATAATTATTCGCTGGAAGGCAAGGCTGCCTTGAGTGAGTACACGCCCAATGCATTTCTTATGGATGAAGGCAACAGGGCTGTAATGGTTACAGTTATATATCCTTGATAAACAAAATCATTGAGCCGGGGGTAATATTCAGCCGATAGTAATTGACTTTTATAATGGAGGTCAGAATATGTTGGGAAAAGTATTTTACAGTCTTTTATTAAGTGCACTGCTGATTATGTTCTCTGCTTATCCTCAGGCAGCAACGGCAAAATCATCCCGCCAGATGGAATATCTGGACCGTGGAGTGGTGGCTGTCAAGGTTGGCGGAGGAGTTTTTGTCAGCTGGCGTATATTGGGTACCGAGAAATCCAATGTAACATATAATCTTTACCGTGACACGACATTAGTGGCTAATGTAACGGGCGCAGGCAATTATGTCGATAAAGCCGGCACCACAGGTTCAAAATATTCGGTAAGCGCCGTGATTAACGGTACCGAACTGGCAAAGTCGCCATCTGTCAATGTGTGGGGCAGCAACTACCTGCAGATTCCGCTCCAGATTCCGGCAGGTGGGACCACCCCCGATGGAGTCGCATATACGTACAGCGCAAATGATTGCAGTGCGGGCGATCTGGATGGTGACGGACAGTATGAAATTATTTTAAAATGGGATCCCTCAAACTCCAAGGATAATTCTCAAAGCGGATATACCGGCAATGTTTACCTGGATGCCTATAAGTTGAACGGCACAAGGCTATGGCAGATAGATCTGGGAAGAAACATACGTGCCGGTGCACATTATACCCAGTTCATGGTATATGATCTGGACGGTGACGGAAAAGCCGAGGTGGCCTGTAAAACCGCTGACGGAACTAAAGACGGTACAGGTGTCACAATAGGCAATGCCGGTGCGGATTACCGCAATTCCTCGGGGTATATCCTGTCAGGACCGGAATATCTGACGGTCTTTCAAGGAAGTACGGGCAAGGCACTTTATACCGGAGCCTATGAACCTGCCAGAGGTACGGTTTCCAGCTGGGGGGATTCCTATGGCAACCGTGTGGACCGTTTTCTGGCGTGCATCGCATATCTGGATGGAGTACATCCAAGCCTTGTCATGTGCCGCGGCTACTATACACGGACAGTACTTGCGGCGTATGACTGGAATGGCTCAGCCCTGACCAGACGCTGGGTCTTCGACAGCAACAGCAGCGGCAATTCCGGATATGCGGGGCAGGGCAACCACAACTTAAGTGTTGCCGATGTTGACAATGATGATAAGGATGAGATCATATACGGTTCCTGTACAATTGACGACAACGGCAAAGGTTTGTATACCACCGCTCTGGGGCATGGAGATGCAATGCATGCGGGAGATCTTGATCCAAACCGTTCAGGACTTGAGGTTTGGGCCTGCCATGAGGACACTGCCGGCAATGGGGGAGTCGGAGCATCCTTCCGCGATGCCAGGACTGGAAGCGTGCTATGGAAATTTACGGCTTCCGGTGATGTGGGGAGGGCATGCTCGGCCGATCTGACGGCACAATATGCCGGCGAGGAGGTATGGGCCGCAGGGACTCCGTTGTACAGCAGCAGCGGACAAAATATCGGTTCGGCGCCTTCTCCCAAGAATTTTGCCATATGGTGGGATGGGGATGAACTCCGTGAACTTCTGGACAATACCAGCATCACCAAATACGGTGGGGGAACCCTGCTTTCAGCCGGCGGCTGCTCCTCCAACAACGGTACGAAAGCCACTCCCTGCCTTCAGGCAGATATTTTTGGAGACTGGCGTGAAGAGGCTGTCTGGAGAACATCGGATAATAAATACTTAAACATTTATACAACTACGGATATGACAAGCCGGCGTATATATACCCTGATGCATGATCCTGTTTACAGGCTGGGGATTGCCTGGCAGAATACAGCCTATAACCAGCCGCCCCATACCGGGTTTTTCCTTGGAAGCGGTATGACTGCACCACCTGAACCATCTATTTACCTAGCTGGAGATTCTACAACTCCTGTTATTATCTACGGTGATGTAAATGATGACGGAGAAATAAATGCCCTGGATTTTGCTTTATTAAAAACGTATGTATTAACAGGGGAAGCCGGGGGTATTAATTTAAAAGCAGCAGACGTGAACAGGGATGAGCAGGTGAACTCAATCGATCTGGCACTTGTGAAAAGTTATCTGTTGGGTATTATCAGCGGTTTCTGACTTCAATTATTCATAAATAAAAAGACATAGGAGGTTATTATTATGATATCTAAATTCAAGTCGTTTAATTGTCTCTTACTTGCTGCGGTTCTACTGTCTGCAGCAGTAATTGCAGCTACGGGCACTGCAGTAAAGGCCGCATCCGGGCTGACACAGGATTTTGATCAGTTGAATAATTCACAGATTGTTTCTGCCATGGGAGCTGGCTGGAATCTGGGCAACCAGCTTGAAGCTGTTGTCAATGGAACTCCGGGAGAAACAGCCTGGGGAAATCCTGTTATTACAAAAGCTCTTATTCAAAAAGTAAAGGAAGCAGGGTTTAAAACAATCCGGATTCCTGTTTCATATTTCAGTAAAATAGGGAGTGCACCCAATTACACCATTGATTCGGCCTGGCTGTCCAGAATAAAAGAGGTGGTTGATTATGCATACAGTGAGGGCATGTACATAATTATCAATATACATGGCGATGGTTATAATACAATCGGAGGTTCCTGGCTTTTATGCAACTCCGGTGATCAAACAACTATAAAAGCAAAATATCAAAAGGTATGGCAGCAGATAGCAAATATGTTTGTAAATTATGACGAGCATTTGATTTTTGAATCCATGAACGAAGAATTTGACGGCAGTTACGGCACGCCTAACCCCACATACTATGCAAATATAAACGCCTACAATCAGATTTTTGTCGACACGGTAAGGCAGACAGGCGGAAACAACAGTGCCAGGTGGCTTTTGATTCCAGGCTGGAATACAAACATTGATTACACAGTTGGAAATTACGGCTTTGTGATGCCGTCCGACAATTACAGGTCGGCCGCTGTTCCTGCCTCCGAAAAGAGGATAATGATATCGGTGCATTATTATTCGCCCTGGGACTTCTGCGGTGAAGAATCCGGTACAATAACCCAGTGGGGAGCAACGGCAAAGGATATTTACAGAAAATCCACATGGGGTCAGGAAGACTACATGGATTCACAGCTCAAATCGGTATATGACAAATTTGTAGTAAACGGATATCCTGCCGTGATCGGAGAATTCGGTTCGGTTGACAAATCAAGTGCCGATTCCACCAACATTACCTACCGTGAAATCTTTGCAAAAACACTTTGCACCTATGCTAAAACCTACGGCTCTGTTCCGGTATATTGGGATAACGGCTATAACGGAGCATACGGCTTTGCCTTGTTTGACAGAACCAACCTGAGAGTAACACAGCAGACTGTCATAAATGCCATAATGAGCGGAATTGGCACAGGTGCCGGCTCTGTTTACGGAGATGCCAACGGCGATAATGTGGTAGATGCAATAGATTATGCCATTCTTAAGCAATATCTTTTAAAGATGGTCAATTTGCCTGAGAATTCCTTGAAGCTGGTTGATTTAAATAAGGATAATGCGGTGGATGCAATTGATATTGCTATATTAAAGATGTATCTTTTGGGTCAGATTACAAGTCTGCCAAGGGTATAAAAAATACATAAATCCACAGTAACCCCTTGAACGCGGGAATTTTAATTCTGCGTTCAAGGGGTGTTTTTTTGTGTGAAACGAATACGTCCAACCTTTTGGAAAATGTAACTTCCAGAGTTATTGTGCCTGCGTTGGATATACGTACAAAGCCATTTCATGGACTGTCAATAGAGACACCCCTCTGCCGAAAAGCTTCTTCATCTAATCCTATTTTTATAAACCATAATTTCATATAATTCGTAGAAAAATATAGAAATTAATTGGAATTTGACGAATTATATGCTGTGATAAAATGATAAAACCCAATAAGTAACGAAAAAATCACAAAAATAGGAGGGATTATCTATGAAGCAGCTAACGGCTTCTAAGGAAATACTGATATCATGGAGGAGATGTATGGAGATAGGGATTCGTTCAAATGCCTTATCTCCCATTGTATTTGTAAAGGATGAATTATTAAAAAGCAAGCAGCAGGAAAACAGTTTATTGATTACCATATTTAAAAATTGTACCAGTAATTTGAGTGAATTGATGACTAGTGAGTATATGTTCCTGTTGGTGAGCAACAGTGGAGTATTGCTGAAGAAAACAGGGAATAATACTAAAAATAATAATTTAAAACTAATCGAAGGCATGGTTTTTTCGGAAGAAAGCTGCGGGACGAATGCTGTTGCCATGTCAATGTTTTTTGAAAAAGCAGTTTATACCTACCCAAACCATCATTACTGTGAATTCCTCAGAAAATTACATTTATATTCTGTTCCTCTAGTAATTAGTGACCGTATAATAGGTTATTTAGTTTTAACCACCACAGCGAAAGTGGTGAGCAAAGATATAATCGCTATTACTAATCTATTAAGCTATCAACTGATTAATGAATTCAGAATTAATTCCAGCCGTAATGTAATATGCACTGAAACCAAAATAAAACTAAGCTCCAGGCAGCACAGCATTTTAACGCTAATGGCCAGAGGACTGACTGAAAAAGCCATGGCAATAGAATTGGAGCTAAGCTTTAATACTGTCAGATGTCATAAAAAAGTTTTATTTAAAAAATTAGGGGTAAATTGCAGTGTAGAGGCCGTTATTAAGGCTTTGGAATTAAATTTAATATTGATTGACTAAAATTTTTACAAGTAATGTAATTTTAGCTATATTGTATGAAAAATAAAACTATGCATCTATCAACACTTTTCTATTACTCAAACCTGATTATCCTTTTAAACATTTCACTTTCATTTTCTAATTAAATTAAAATATAACATATTTGCGTATGTTTTTACTAGAAATAACATTATAACCCAAGTATGGTAATGGTAGTTATGCCGAAAAAGTATTATATTGTATTTGTTCTTGTTTGATAATTCTAACAGTGCGGTTCTTTTAAAGATATGTAATTTTCGGTTTTATATTAAGCACTTGGTCGGTTGTTAATTGCTGCTGGGCCACGTTAACAACTGATAAGGATTATATTGAAGGTTATGGTAGCTTACGGGTGGATGTAAGTGAATGGGCGAAGCTATGTAAATATGGGACAGAAAATAATGAGGTAATGAAGTTGTACTGGTATATATTATTTGTAAATACAGGCCGTGAACATAAGGTTGAGCGAATTTTAAAAGAACGATTGGATGCTGAGTTGTTCCTACCATTCGTACCGTTATTTGAGAAGCTTTTCAAAATTTCAGGTGCTGTCAAAAAAGAATTAGTACCATTATTCCCAGGTTATGTATTTGTTGAATCAAAAGTACCTGGTCAAGTATTTATTAAACTGATAAATAGCAAAATAAATGATATATATGATTTAATTAAGATTCTAAAATATTCGGATACAGAGATTGCCGTGAGAGATTCCGAAAGGCAGATGCTTATGAGTTTGTGCAATGGCGAACACTGTATTGAATCATCAAGGGGAGTAATTTCAGGGGATAAAATTCATATAACAAGCGGGGCGCTAAAGGGATTAGAAACAATAGTGAGAAAGGTAAACAGGCATAAAAGACTGGCATGGATCGGAATGGAGTTTATGGGAGAAATGAGGTTGGTGAAAATAGCATTGGAAATTGTTGAGAAGGTATGATCTCAATAAATGAAACGGTACAGAGAGCAAACCTAATGCAGTCAGATTATTCCGAAATATAATTTTATCAATATGACAAGGAAATATAAAATAATGAATAATATTATGCTTTTTTGTTTTCCGCATGCAGGAGGAACTGCAAATTCATATATAGTGTGGAGAAATATTCTAAAAAATAATATAATTTTATATCCCGTTGAACTCTCAGGAAGAGGAAAGAGAATAGGCGAACCACTATATGCGTCTTTTAACGAAATTTTAGAGGATACTTACAATATTGTTTTAAGAAATATAAATGGTTTACAATTCGCATTATGGGGACATAGCATGGGAGCAGTAATTGCCTTTGAATTGGCCAAAAAGCTGAGAGAAACCCGTGTTGCCGGTCTTAAGCATTTGTTTGTTTCAGGAATGAGAGCACCTCATGTTTTAAAAGAGGAAGAAATGTATTATCACAAAATGCCAGAAGCTGAATTTACAGAGTATATTAAGAAGTTAGGCGGAATACCAGAAGGGGTTTTTGAACATCCTGAACTGCTGAGAGAGATTTTAAACTTAACACGAAATGATTTGAGAATCATTGAGGAATACAGGAACTCCTGCAAGGATAAGCCACTTAATTGTGACATATCTGTATTAATTGGCAGGGAGGATGTTGTCAATTATTCCGGAGCACATGAGTGGTACAAATATTCAAGTAAATCCTGCAGTATCAATTATTTCGACGGGGGTCATTTTTTTATTAATAATGAAATGGAAAGTATAGCACCTATTATTAACAATGCATTACTTGGCAGTAGGGACAAGCAATATTTGTAGAGCAGGAAATGGATTGTATGTTGGCATTCATATCCTAATATTTCGACTGCACAATTGTCAGGAGATTAGCGTGAAAGACTCCGCATTTCTAGTCTTCCAAGCCAACCTGAGAATTTATGGCCGTGCGAAATATTCAAAGTATTTCGCAATACTTTGAAAGCGCACATGGCCAATTAACCTATATCCTTTATTCGCCACATTGCGATAAAGGATATAGGTTTTCATTACATTTTGTGGCCGCAATGCGGCTCATGGAGGTTAAAATGTATAATAGAAAGTTAACTGTAACAAAGCTTTTTGAAGACAAAGTGTCACAAATACCGTATAAAACGGCAGTTAAAAATGGAAACGAAACAATTACTTATTATGAGCTAAATGCTCAGGCAAACAAACTTGCAAGATTCGCTAGTAAATATGACGTAAAAAAGGAAGATATTGTAGCTATTTTTATGGAAAGATCGATTTTAATGGTGAAAGCAATATTAGCTACATGGAAATGTGGAGCTGCTTATGTATTACTCAATCCTGACCACAGCGATGAAAGAATAAATGAAATGCTCCAGATTGTAAAGCCTAAATTGATTATAAGCAATTGCAAGATTGATGTTAGAAGAAATGTTGCCGCATCGGATATAAAAATTTTAAATATTGAAAAGGAAGCATCAGAAATTAACAAGTTAAGCTGTGAAAACCTCGATGTTGACATAAAGCCTGAAAACATATGCTATGTTTTCTTTACATCAGGCTCAACAGGAAAGCCTAAGGGAGCTATGGCTGAGCATGGAGGTGTACTTAACCACATTCTTGCAAAAATATCCGATATAAAGCTTTCACATAACGCCAATATGGCTCAGACTGCCTCTCAGAATTTTAATATTTTCAATTGGCAGACTTTTGGACCACTTATATCGGGAGCTACAACGGTTATATATTCCGATAATATAATCAGTGCACCCAAAATATTGATTAACAGTCTAATTAGGGATAAAATCAATTTTATTCAAATATCACCATCCTATTTGAATGTTCTTTTAGATTATCTGGAAGATGGCTCAAATAAAATAAGTTCACTGGAGAGATTGCTGCTAACTGGTGAGCCGGTAAAACCTTTACACATAAGCCGCTGGTTTACTCTTTATCCTCATATACCTATACTCAATTCTTATGGATGTACAGAAGTTTCGGATGATTCAGCGCACATGCTGATAACAGAAACAATAAAATCTAACCAGCATGTTCCAATCGGAAGACCTATTCCAAATACTACTATATATATTGTAAAAACCGATGAAGATGGGAAATGTGTTTTTGATGATGAAATGAAACCAATTTTGTGTGAAGAAGATGAAATCGGAGAAATATGGCTGTCAGGTGATATTGTAGTGGGAAGAGGATACGTGGACAATAAGGTGGAAACCGAGAAATACTTTGCTAAGGATACATTTACAGGAGAACGATTATTTAAAATTGGTGACTTAGGGTACAGAAATTCTGATGGAAATATATTCTGTCTTGGCAGGAAGGATAGTCAGTTAAAAATAAATGGTCAGAGAATAGATTTGTTTGAAATAGAGACTCAAATTCTCAGCCATTCCTCTGAAATAAAAGATATAGTAATTATTCCACAGAAGGATATTTGCGAAAATATGTATCTTACTGCTTATTTCACAGCATCAAAAAAATATAAAATAACCGAGTTAAGAGGCTTTAATGGGATTTTAAAACATTTGCCGCCAAGTATGGTTCCGACATTTTGGATACAGCTAAATGAAATGCCTATACTTAAGGAGAGCGGAAAGATAGATAAACGTGCTTTGAATATGCAAAATGGGGAATTATTAGGACAAATTGAACTAAATAAATTAATAAGGGCAGACATTGAACTGCCAAGAGATGACGAAGAGAGGATGCTTGTTAAAATATGGGCAGAAGTCCTGCAATTTGACGATTTGGGTATAACTGAAGCAAACATTGGCATAAACGAGTGCTTTTTTAATTTAGGAGGGGATTCACTAAAGGCTGCCTTACTGGCAAAAAAATTAGAAGAGAAGGGATATGAGTTAATTATGAAAAACTTTAGTCAAGCTTCAGCAATTAAAGAAAGGGAGGGGTACTTGAAAAGAAAAAACCAGGATATTTCAAACAAACTTGTCAGTCATGTTTTCGAATCGGAATGGGAATCCACATCTCTAGGACGTTATTTTAAAGACCTTGGTTTTCATATGTTCACAATAGATCAGCTTATGCACGATTTTGAATCTCAAGGTAAAGAGGTTATACGAATGACACTGGGAAAGTCTGACCGTCCGCTGCATGATTCAGTAAAATGTGCAATGAAAAATGTCTTAGATAGGCAGGAAGACATACTGAAAGTTGATTCACAGGGCAATGAAAAATTTAGGACGGAAGCGTCAAAATATATCAGTAATCGCTTCGGTGTCGAGATACCTACTAAAAATATAATAGTAGGTTCTCAGGGAACAAGTTCAATATACAGGGATTTATTTCTTATTCTTCTTCAAAATGGTGGAGAGGTATTACTGCCGAACCCCGGATATATCCTATACTACGCATCAGCTTACCTGGCAAAGGCCTTAGGAGGAAAGGAAGTAAGAATTCGTTGTTACGATATTGACCTTGAAAGTAATACAGTAGATATTAATTCATTCGAAGCAAACTTCGATGCCGACAATACGCGAATTGTTGTAGTTAATTCTCCAGGTAATCCAACAGGTAATCTGGTAAGTGAAAGTGAATGGGAAAAGATGATTAAGATTATTAATTCCGGTAAACATTCGGTTGTCATAAGTGATCAGGTTTACAGTAATATTGTTTTTGAGGGCAAAAGGTATCCGTCTATTTTAGACGAAAAATTAAGAAATAGTATTGAAAGACCATTTATTATAACTGATTCTATGTCTAAAGGTTTTGAGATGTATACTTTCAGGGTAGGGTATGCAATTATACCAGATGAACTATTTGATCCATTACTAACCTTCCAGAGGAATTTTTCACTTACACCTAATACAATCAGTCAGTTTGGAGCTATTGAGGCACTAAGGCAGCAGGAATCTGTTGAAAGTCTCAAAAGACTTTATGAAGAACGTAACAATTATGCAGTAGAAGCATTTAACAATGTTCCGAATATAGAGGTTGTGAAATCCTGCGGAGGATTTTATTTTTTGCTTAATTGCAAGGAGTTTATTGATAAGAACGATATATCAGGTGACCTTGAGCTTGCGAAAATGATATTAAATGAGACAAGTCCCCATGTTGGTACTACTCCTGGATCAGATTTTGGAGCACCAGGCTTTTTAAGAATTTCATATTCTCCGAAGGACTTTGAAAAAGGTATAGACTTGATGGTGAATTTTTTTAATTCAGAAGACCGTCTAAAATAAAGAAAAAGAGCCTATAGAATATGCTTACATAGTGTGATTTTAAAAAATAATTCAACAGGTGTGAAAGGAGATGGTAGAGTGATCGTTAAAAAATTAAGAGAAATTCTTATTAAAGATATTGGGATACCCCAGGAGAAAATGCTTAAGCTGAAAGATGATGATTCACTTATTGGAAAAGAAATACTTAATTCTCTTTCTACAATTAAATTTCTTATGCAGATTGAAAAAACTTTCAATATAAAATTTTCACTAAATAGTATTTATAAAAAAGAATTCTCAACATTAATAAATATAGAAAAGAACATTAAAAAGAGAATGGAGAACAAGTGATGTATCATTATACGCAAAAGTCAAAAAGAGGTAATCTCTATTCTGCTTTTGTTGAGACCGCCGAATTAAATGCAGAGCGAATATTTGTTTCTGATGGTATTTGCCAATTATCATATTTGGATGCCCTTTCGGAAGTAAACAGTATCTCCGCATTTATGAAAATTCAATATATGGCAGGTAAAGGCAGCAAGGTAGGAATTCTTATTTCGAACAGAGTTGAATTTGTAGTAACAGTGCTGGCAATAAACAAGCTGGGAGCTAGTTTTGTACCTATCAATAAGATGGCAAAAGAACAGGACATTAATGATATTGTGAGTTCTATTGGGATAGAGTTACTGATATATGAAGAAAAGTTTGAGGCAGTAGTCTTGAAAACCCTTAACTGCATAACTGCCGGAATAAAAGAGTTGTTTGGAAGTGGAACTGATATCATAAACGATAATGCTAAGTTTGATAATACATCAACATACCAGGATGTAGCATGTATTTTTTTAACTTCAGGAACCACCGGCAAGCCCAAGGGAGTTATGTTGGGGAATGATACCTTTTTCAGCAGTTCAAGGGTTATCAGTGTAGGAAGCGGGTACAAGGAAGGGATGAGCCAGCTTGTCGTCTCTCCCCTATATCATATTTTTCCCTTTCATAATCAAATAGCACCGGGAATTCTTTTAGGACATACTATTCATCTTCTGAACTATGAATCGGTGGGGCAGATAATGCAAGTAATGGATAAAAACGCAATAGAAATTATTTTAGCAGCTCCTCTTATATATTCCTTAATGCTTATGTCAGGACTCTGCGGAATATATAAGCTTCTTAATGCCAAAATATTCGGCTATTCAGGTGCACCAATGAATGAAAACATAATAGTATCGCTGCAAAAGGTATATCCTCATGTAAAAATGGTAAATTCATACGGGGCTACGGAAGCCGGAGGAACCTTTGCTGTACTTCCTCCGGAAGAAGCATTAAAAAGACCCCAAAGTGTGGGGGTTCCGGGGGAAGGAGTAGATATAAAGGTAATTGATGAAGAAAACCGATTTGTAGTAAACAAGATGGGAGAAATTCTAGTTAAGAATTCTTATATGAAGGGATATATAAATGGGAACGAAAAGTCAAAGTTTTTTGGTGGATACTTGAGAACCGGAGATGTCGGTCTTATAGATTGCGAAGGCTACGTGTACATAAACGGCAGGGTCGATGATATGATGATAGTCAATGGTACCAATATATATCCTGCAGATGTAGAAAAGTATTTTTCTGATTACAATTTGATCGGTGGCATAGTCGTTTTAGCTAGAAAAAGTATATTTGGAGATCAGATAGTTGCTTTTGTGGAATCTGTACATGAAAAAGAAGAAATTTATAAAAAGCTGGTGGATTTTGCTGAGAATAACATACCTGAATATAAAAGACCTATTGATTATATTTTTATAGAAAAAATACCACGAAGTGCAGCTGGTAAAATACTCAGAAAGGAACTGGAAGACTTGCTTTAGCTCAATACAATTCCATACTGATATGTAGAAACTTGTAAGGAGCAACGAAAGGAGATGGACTATGAATTTCATATTTTATACACGGTGGTATGAGCGGGTCATATTAATTGCTCTGGCCGTTCTTAATACTTTTTTGCCACTTCAGATAATGGTTAAACTGAACTACAGGTTTGCTGTTTTTATGTCCCGAAATCCGGCTCATAACTTTGCCCAAAACATGGTTTCAATGATAAAGGAGAGAAAAGGAAATGGACAATAAAATAGGGGTTTTATTTTCAGGGGGAGTAGATTCCTCATTGGTTGCAACAATAGCAGCAGATAAAGTTAAGGAAGTGCATCTGATAACATGTATAACACAATGCCTTGTTGCACCTGATAATATGAAGGAAAGAGTTAATTTTTTAAGAAATAAATATCCAGATACTAAATTTGTACATGTAATGCTTTCAGCCAAAAATGTACTTAAAAGGCTTTGGAATGGAGAGGCGTTAAAGGATTTGTTTATTGCGGGGATATACAGGACTTATCCATGTGCCAACTGCAAACTGTCAATGCATATCAGGGCTCTTGTGTACTGTATAGAAAACAATGTTAAAACACTTTACTGTGGAGCCAATGTAATGATGTCGTTTAATCCTGAGCAAAACTATAAGGGTATCAATATACTCAAAGAATTTTACAGAAGCTACGGTATAGAATATGATGCTCCGGTATTCTGGTATGAGAACGTTGACATAATGTTGATGCATAGATTTAAGGAATTTACAGAAGACAAAGTTATTAATGGAAACATACTGCGTGGAAGATCCACAAGTGATGAAGCCATAGCAAGAGGGGTTGGAAAAGGTGACATGAAACTTGATGTTAAGAATCAGTATTCATCTCAGCCTTTATGTACACAATCAACATACTCTACATATTTTCTTCTGTATTTTTATTTACCTCTATTTGGATTTGACAGACTTGAAAATGTTATGCATAGAAAAATGAGATCACATCTGGCTGCTGCGAAAAAGGAAATAGACAGATATATAAGGGATAGAAAAAACCCTGTATTTGAGAACACCATAATAAGCATAGATCCCCAAAATGTCTAAATTAACCGGAAGGAGGTATCAAAGATGACTGAAAAAAGTATGTATCTTGATATTCTTAATAACACAATCAGACAGCTTCAGAGGAGTATCAAAATGAATGATGCACCAATAAGAGCATATAATAGAGGACCGCGCCATATCAGGACTGTGGTAAGGCATTATAATGGAGAGGAAATAAGAGAGCTCGTTGTATTAAATGTTGGGTTCGATAGCTGCGCATGGAACAATTGTAGGATGTGTGGATTATCCACAAAAGCAGAGAAACTAACAGAAGATATGCTGATGGCTGAGCTTGAAGAGCTGTCAAAGCTTCCTCACTTGAAGGATAAAACAGTAAACAGCCTCTATTTTTCTCCATATTCCTTTTTCTCAGATAGAGAGATGTCAGAGTCAGCAAGGGAAAAAGTATATTGTGAGATAATTAATGCCAATCCCAACATAAAGCATATCGTATTTATGACTCGCCCTGAATACCTTACAGAAGAAAAAATTGCACATATGAGAAAGTTTCTGCAGAAACAGGAAATAAAAATTTGGATGGGTCTGGAAACTGCTGATGAATTTATAAACAAATACTGCATTGATAAAGGATATACGATTGAAGAGGTGGACAAAGCATCCGCGAAATTGAAAAAATATGATGTAGGTACAGGGGTATGGGCCATGCTGAAGGTTCCTTTCCTGACGGAGAAGGAAGGGGTCCAGTGTGCGGTGCATACTATACGGCAGTGCTTGAACAGAGGATATGATGTAAGGCTTATGCCATGTGAAATTATGGACTATACAGTAGCGAATGAATTATATAAGATGAATGCCTTTACTGCACCATATCTTTGGAGTGTTTTTGAGGTATTAAAGCAATTCGGTAAAGATGAACATATGAAGATTGACGTTTCAGGTCCTCACTTTGAACGTAACTGGGATGTTGTACCCAAGGAAATACATAGTTCACATATTTATAAATATCCGTCAAATTGTCATAACTGCAATGAGGCAGCAATGGAGTTAATTTTTGAGTACAATCAAAAAAAGGATATAAGTATATTTGACACACTTGATTGTGAATGTAAAAAGGATTGGCTTGAAGAAATGGCAAGAGAAAGTAAGCCAATAAAGGATAGATTGGCTGATGAATATCTTAGTGTTATAAATTATATTGTCAGTAGATAAATATAAGCCAATATTAATAATTGAAAAGGGGGAACGGGTGTGGAAAAAATTATAAGGGCTACAAGTTCAGGTCGCTTGCAAATATCATTGATTGATCTGCACGGTTACTATAGCAATCGTGTTGATGGCAGTATCGGGTTATCTATTTTGGAACCAACTATAAGTTTTCTTTTGCAAAAACAGGATCAAAAGGGCATAAATGTTTCAAATAGCCCAAAGGTATCAATAGATGAGGAACTATTATCTGATATAAAAAAAACACTTCAAAATATACAACAGCACTATAAACTCGAAGGGGTATCAGTCAAAATCGAAAAGGCTCTCCCACTGCATTCGGGATTTGGGTCAAAAACCCAGGCGCTTCTTACTGCTTCAGGCGCATACTGTAAGCTTTATGGAGTTGATTATGATTATAGAGAAATGGCACAAATAGTAGGAAGAGGGGGAACATCGGGAATAGGAGTGGAAGCATTTGTTTCTGGTGGATTTATTGTCGACTGCGGACACTCCTTTCAATCCAAAAATAATACTTTTAAATGTTCTGCCTATTCAAAGCACATAACTCCTGCTCCGCTTGTAGGGCATTATCATGCTCCCGACTGGCCGATTCTTATTATAACTCCAAATATAAAAAAGCAGTTTTTCGGAAACGCGGAGTTGGAGCATTGGAACAAAAATTGTCCTATTCCGCTGTCAGATGTACAAGCATGCTCGCACATAGCATTAATGATGTTAATTCCATCTATAATTGAAAAAAACCTTGATGTTTTTTGTGATGGAGTTAATAAGATTCAAAACCTTGCATGGAAGAGGTCCTTGATTGATGCTCAATCCCCCGTTGTGCGTAAGACAATGGAATTTCTCAGTCAAATAGGCTTGCAGGGGGTAGGCTTGAGCAGTGCAGGTGCAACAATTTATGCCTTAGGACCTGTCCTTGAGGATAAAGTGTCCAGTGACAAGATTCTATTACAGGTGCAGGAGTATTTGTCCGAAAACGGAGGGGGCACTAGCTTTATTACAAAGCCTAATAATTTCGGTGCAAAATTTGAAGAACTTAAGGATTTTAATTGAAGGATTTACAAACTGGAGGAATCATGGAATCTAAGATAAAAGCTATTAATGAGTTTCTTAATAAAAATAACGGTATAAAAATAGCAATTGATGGACCAGCCGGATCAGGTAAAAGTACAATATCCCGTCTTTTACAAGATAAGATAAACATAATATATGTATCTATGGGAAACCTGTTCAGAGCATTGGTATGTTCTTTGGAAGAGAATGGCATACAGATGGATAGTACACATGAAATAATTGAATTCATCCAGAAAAGTCAGATCCAATACAATAGAGTTGGCAATGAAAACCAGCTGCAGTTTAACGGCAGGAATCATTCGCACAAGCTCGGAAACAGCGATATTGCAGATGCAGCTTCAATTATAGCAGCTAACAGTGAACTGCATAAAGAAATGACCCTATTGATAAGGAGAACGCTTGAACAGAAAAACATACTAATTGAGGGACGTGCTACGGGATCCCACATTTTCCCGTCAGCAAATATTAAGATATTTCTGGATGCTTCACTTGAAAATAGGCTGGAGAGAAAATACATAAATGCTCAATCTGAACTTATTAATAAAGAAATTCTTGAAAAAAAAGTAGAAGAGAGAGATAAACGTGACAGGAACAGGGCATATGCTCCACTTGTACTAAATGAAGATTATATTTATATAAATTCTAGCTTCATGAGTATTGAAGATACACTTAACTTGTTCATATCAACGATTTACAGTAGATTATGCGTCGGGAATATGGAAAATACAGAGGAAATCCAGGAGCGGATAATAAAAATACTGTCATTGCCTGACGAAGAAATTCTCTATGATAGTATTGAGGAATTGTATCACTTATTTATACGCTTATATATGAATAAAGAACACTGCGAAATTTTAAAATGCAATAATGTAAAAAGTATAAATCCAATCTTGTTAAATATGCTGGGACAAAGAACAAACCGCTTTTCAGAGGAAAGGGAAATATGGACGTATGCATTGTCTGTGTGTCCTTTCATAATGGAGGCGGCGGAAGAGGAAGGGATTAATCTTTTTAAATTTTTCCTTGATTGCAGCGATGAGAAGACACTTTTTATAAAAGCACAAAACCGTATATGCGAAAAAATATGTAACACAGTTACAACCTCAGAAACAGTTTCAGAACGAGAATTTGTATCAATAGATGGCAATTCCGGTGAGTACGGAGATATTGTCCTTTTAATCAAGCCACCTGTATCATCGTGCGTGGAGGCGGTAAAAGAGATTATTGATAGAATTTCTCCACATGGATATGGTGTTGTTTGTGCAAAAGTCCTGTCCGGGAAGTATTTAAGAAAGGATACCGGGAAAATAACCTCATTTTACAAAGAGGCTTATGAGGGTTATAAGGATAAAACTGTTTCAGATAGCTTCATTGAAAAAGTTAAAGCAATTTATGATGTTTCGGAATTTGAGTTCTTTTTTGGCGAAAAATTCAGTCCAGATATGGTTATCCCGGGGGAGGCTCTCGTAAAAGGATTTGGTATTTCTCCGCAATTGATTAACTCTATTTGGGATTTGGGACGCAAGGATATTGGAATAGATAGATTTAAACAATTGTTTGGTCTTGACGAAGCCAGTATTAACGATGGGCATTTGGTTATATCAAAAAATGGAAGGAGTATTACTTATCCGGTAAAGGGTGGTAAGGATAATAAAAATATACAATGGTTTCAAAGCTCTTATTGTTTTAGTATAAATAAGGTTGCAAGAGCAAGATCTGTTTTTCCTGTAAAGGATAAAAGAATTAGAGCTGGAAAGCCTACCTTGATAGTTAATGGACAAATATTAGGACTTATAGATATGTTTACAGAAACTGATCAGACGATAACCATTGCACTAAGTATAAAAAGGTATGAGAATGCTTCCAGTATGAAGGTCTTGAGAGAATACTTTTCCGGTGATGAGAGCAACCCGGAGAAATGTAAAATGGGTACTATTCGAAGAGATGCAATAGAAGGAAAAATTAATTTCGACTTTGATTATACTAATAAAGATATGCTTAATGGTTTGAAAAATGTAATACATCTTAGTAACGGATCTCTTGAAGGTCTTGCCGAGCTAAAAAACTTTTTTGGTTACGATCTAAAAGCCACGGCTTTTGGAGGTAAATTAAAGGATAATTACCTGAGTGAAAGCTTGATAAACAGTCTTTTGAAGAATCCTTTTATCCCATCTGTAAATACCACTGTATTTGAAGGTACTGCAAAAATGGAACCTAAAGATGCACTGGATTTTATCGTTGAGACATGTCAGAAAAAAATTTGACAAGGCTTTTTTATACTGAATTAAATAATAATATGGGGGAATGGAATATGATTAACAAATTTGAAAAAGAGGGGCTGTCATTTGATGATGTTTTATTGCTACCGCGATTTTCAGATATACTGCCGGTAGACATTAATACTTCTTCTTATTTGACCAGAAAAATTAAATTGAATATACCAATCATAAGTGCTGCGATGGATACGGTTACGGAGTCCAGACTTGCCATAGCAATGGCAAGAGAAGGAGGTATTGGTATTATACATAAAAATATGTCCATTGAAAAACAGGCTATAGAAGTTGATAGGGTGAAGAGATCTGAAAATGGGGTTATAACTGATCCTGTTAGTTTATCACCGGATCACTGCATAAATGAAGCAATGGATTTAATGAAAAAATATAGGATATCGGGGATTTCAATAACAGAGGATGGTTGCTTAGTCGGAATATTGACTAATAGAGATCTTAGATTTCAGACGGATTATAATAAAAAAATTAAGGATGTAATGACAACAGGAAAATTGATAACAGCACCTGAAGGAACAAGTTTGGAAGACGCAAAGGAAATTTTAAGAAATAATAAAATAGAAAAGCTGCCGATAGTGGATGGAAGAGGGAATCTCAAAGGATTAATTACGATAAAGGATATTCAGAAATCAATCAATTATCCGAATTCTTCCAAGGATAATAACGGACGATTGCTTGTTGGAGCGGCTGTGGGTGTTTCAGCTGATATGATGGAAAGAGCTGACGCTATTGTTAAAGCAAATGTGGATTTAATTGCAGTAGATTCGGCACATGGACATACAAAAAACATAATTGATGGTGTTAAAAAGATAAAAAACAAGTACCCCGACATTCAGATAATAGCCGGAAACATATCAACGTCTGAAGCAGCAGAGGATTTGATTGCCGCGGGGGTGGATGGAATAAAGGTAGGAATGGGTCCGGGGGCCACTTGTACAACAAGGGTAATTGCGGGTACTGGGGTACCACAGATTACAGCTTTATATGATTGCTATAATATAGCGAAAAAGTATGGAATACCGATAATTGCTGACGGAGGAATAAAATTCTCAGGTGATATTACTAAGGCGATTGCTGCAGGGGCAGATACTGTGATGATTGGTGTCTTATTTGCTGGAACAGAAGAAAGTCCGAGTGAATCAGAAATATATCAGGGAAGGAAATATAAAATTTACCGTGGTATGGGTTCAATCGGAGCAATGCAGAGAGGAAGTGGGGATAGATATTTTCAGGAGGGAGCGGCAAAGCTGGTTCCTGAAGGCGTTGAGGGAAGAGTGCCCTACAGCGGAAATGTATGTGACGTGGTATTTCAACTTGTTGAAGGGCTAAGGCATGGCATGGGTTATTGCGGTTGCAACTGTATAGAAGACTTAAAAACCGAAACAAGATTTGTGAAGATATCGGCTGCCGGATTAAAAGAAAGTCATCCTCATGATATGATAATAACTAAGGAAAATTCAAATTATAGCGTAAATATATAGTTCTGATCTACCATATAAAAACTGCTAGTATTTATTTGGTGTAAGCTGGTAAGAGTGCGGAGATGTATAAATATAAGGCTGCATGTCAGGATTTTTCAGTACAATGAAAATACTGCTTTTTACATGCCTCGGATATTTGGTTCTGAACGTATTGTGAAATAATTTCAGGAGCTTTGTCAAAGACTATCTTGTTTCGTTTAAGCACTTTTTCAATAGTTATTTCATGCTCATGCCACATTTTACCCTTTGAGGATATATTCATGATTAATGGATGAATTCTGTCAAAGATAGCTGCGTAAATGGCTTCATAGGTTTCCATCCTCTCGAATTCCTGCCAGATTCCGGTAAATTCCTCCGCTTGTTCCGACGGAAGCAATGAGAAAATCCTCTCCGCCGATTTTTTTTCACGATCTTCCTTATCGAGGTTTGCTAATTCGTCATATGCAAAAGTATCACCTGCGTAAATTTCAACTATGTCATGGATTAAAACCATTTTAAGTGTTTTAAGTATATCTATTTGTTCGAAGTGCTCAGATAATACAATAACCATCATAGCTAGATGCCAGGAATGCTCAGTATCATTTTCCTTCCTTGAACCATCAGTAAGGTAATTTTGTCGAAAAACTGTTTTCAATTTGTCAATTTCTAAAATAAATTGCATTTGCTGTTCAAAACGTGAAAGTGCCACTATAAATCCTCCTGAAAAGTTATTTTACAAATAATACCTATTGTATATTATTGAGAACCTTTAATCAAGATTGCATAAAAAAATTTATAAGTATGCATACATTAGAGACAATAGAGCCAATGGCACCTTTAGAAGAGCTTGAAAATGAGAGCGTACGTTATACAGGATTAAAGGGTGTAATATTTAATGCTGGACTTTATACGTCAGGAGACTTCGGAACGATTGGAAGAATTGACAGGAGGCAGGTTTGTTATGCCTCAAGGCAGCAAGAGAGAAAGATTTATATACAAACTGAGGCAAATGCAAGAGTACTTTTTAGTCTAACTTGTAATTAATTATTTATAAATTTAATGGAGGTATGTATTTATGGAACTGAACCTGGAACAAAAAATAGTATTAATGACCAGCAGGATTAGTGACAAAGCTGATAATCAGGAATTGGAGAATCATCTGAAGCAAAATGTCTGCTGGGAAAAATTAATTAAGTATGCAGTCAGAAATAAGGTAATTTATCTGCTATATAACAATCTTGTTCAAAATGGCCTAAAGGCTTATATTCCTAAATATTATCACACATTACTTGCCGATTCCTGCAATTGCAATTATATAAGAAATACCGAGAAACTAAATGAACTTACAAAAATTCAGAGTGAAATGAAGGGCAGTTATATATCTTTTGTTCCAGTCAAAGGTTCTTACCTGATTGATAATGTATATAGAAATCGAATGATTAGAACAACAAACGATATAGATATATTAATAAAAAGAAAAGATATTAAAATTGTTGATGAAATCATGAGAAACAATGGCTATGAGCAAGGCGAATATGATCCTGAAAACAACAAGGTAATTGTGCCTGACAATACTAAGAAAATGTTATATAAAACAAAAATGTACAACTTGCTTCCTTACATAAAAATAAATAATGATATCCCAACCAAAACAGTTATTTTTGATATCTCCTTTTCTCTGGATTTTTCATTGGACACCAGTCCCATTAGTGAAATGCTCGATTGTGTTGTAGAAAAGGAAAAGTACGTAGAATTACAACTAGAGCATTTTTTTATTCATATGTGCTGTCATCACTACCGTGAGGCGTCTAATGTTGCCTGGTTTTTAATAGGCAAGGATCTGAACCTGATAAAGTTCTGTGACGTAAGAGAGTTTGTTATCCAGAAGATGGACAGAAACTCCATTGACAGGGCTATTTCCTTCGCGAAGCAGTACAGTTTGGAAAAAGCAGTATACTTTACAATATATTTTGTTCGTGAAATATACAAAGACGGATATGAAACAGATATCCTGAATTCATTAAATATAAGTGATGATAAATTCCTATATGAATTTGGAGAAAAAGATTACGGTGAATTGCAGATAAGGAAGAAAGATTTTTGGAATAGCCTTTTCTCTGATGATAACAAAGATGAAATTGTTGATGATCCCAAATATAAAAATTTAATTTGAGGTGTAGGATGAACATAATAAGCGAATTTAAAAAAATTGTAAATGCTTACCCTGAAAAGACCGTGCTTGTTTCAGAGTCGGAAGACAGTCTCTCCTATAGAAATCTGGACAGATATTCAAATTTTATAGCAAATAAGATAATTGAACAAACCCGGAATGAACAAGAGGTTGAGGTAATAGGTGTCTGCATAAACAGATCCTTTAATTTAATAGCTGCCATGCTAGGTGCATTAAAAGCTGGTATGGCCTACCTGCCTTTGGACAGCGCCTTTCCAAAAGAAAGGTTGAAATTAATGCTGGATAAGGCTGAAGCAAGGACCATAATTTGTACAGAGGATACAGCAAATATTTTTGATGAGAGATACAACAAATTATTGTTGTCGGATCAGATGCATTTTATTGAGGAAGTACACATACAGAATAAACCCTCTCCTCTGGCCTGTATCCTCTATACTTCAGGGTCAACGGGAACGCCAAACGGAGTTATGATTACCCATGAATCCATTCTTAATACTCTTCAGTGGGCCATAAAATTTTATGAATTAACTGATGGAGATGTTTCTCTGCAGGTTCCATCATGTTCATTTACAAGTTCGTTGCAGGATATTTACAGCACCTTGCTCAGTGGCGGAAAATTAGTAATGATTAATGAAAAGAGACTTTTAAATACGCGTTACCTAAAAATGCTTACCGATAAATTCAAGGTAACACATTTTGACATGGTGCCTTCCCTGTATAAGGAGTATCTAAATACCGTAAAGGGGGAAAGTACACTACGTTTTGTACTTCTGGCAGGTGAACCTCTTCTCTTGAAACTGGTCAGCAAGCATTTCAATGTATTGCCAAACGTCAGGTTGATAAACGAATATGGTATGGCCGAAACAAGCTCTTGCTGCACGGTATATGAAGTATTTTCTGATTGTGAAAAGGTTTGTATAGGTAAGTTCATTGATAATATGAGCTATATGCTGCACGATAAGGATTCCGACGGAACAGGCGAATTGTATATTACAGGGGAAGGCTTGGCTGCCGGATATTTTAATGATTCCAGTTTTACAGACGAAAAATTTGTAAATATTGACGGGACGCGATACTTGAAAACAGGTGACTATGTCAGGGAAGCAGCTGACGGAAATATTATTTATATTGGCCGAAAAGATAACCAAATCAAAGTTAATGGTAAACGTATCAATTTGAATGAAATAGACTATGCCTTGCAGAAAGATCCAAATACCATTGATTGCTTTTCAGCAGGTTTATTATTTGACGGGAAACAAATAATAGTGACTTTTATAAAAACTTTTCAAAAAAATACTCAGTATTTTTTTGATCTGCTGAAAAAAGCATTGCCCAATTATTATATTCCAAATTTCATTAAAATAATAGATGAATTCGAGTACCTTCCAAATAAAAAAATAAATGTTAAGGGGATGAAGGACATGTTTAAAGATGAATTGGAAAAAGAAGTAATGGTTAATGATGTGATTTATATCAGTATAATAAAAGTAATCTCAAATATCTCAAAGGGGCTTTTAGTAAAACCTGATATTAACGAAGACATTCGGAAACAGGGTATTGATTCAATAAGTTTTATTCAATTATTAGCAGCGTTGGAAGAAGACTTGAATTTTGAATTTGGATATGACGACATTGAAAATATGGGAGTTGTAACCGTTAAATCCTTATACAATTATGTGAAGTCTTTAGGAAAATAAAAGCAATTTGTATGCAAATCGTACACATTCGAGTAAAGAAATAAAAGGTACCTTACCCGGAGATTATAAAGGATGCGGACGTTTTAGAAGGATTTTTCAGTATGAATAGACATGAAGATGCATTACGGCTAAAAGGTCAAAGGTTAGTCAATACAATGAAGTTTTTGGGGATTGGTTTGGAAGAAGAGAAATAACTATAAGGAAATAGGATCGCCCTTTATGGCAAGTTGTACATACGAATGAAGGGGTATCTTTTGGTGGAATATGTGGAAAGTAGAAGCTGTCAATAAAGACACTTATAATTGTTTTCAATTTATAGTAGCCACAATGGCTAAATTTTTTTGTTGCGAATATCACATGGTAATGTTAGAATTATGGGGATTTAAGTATAATATAAAAATAAATGGTAATATTGGAAGTAGACTTGGACTGTGCTGGGCGGGTGAAATAGATAGACGTAAAGAGCTGCTTCAAAGGTATCACGGGCTGCAATTAAGCATAACAGAACTTGATGGTGAGGTTATACTTGAGAGTATCAATAAAAAATTAACTACAGGACCGCTTTCTGTTTATCTGGATAGCTATGAATGCTACTGGCTCCCTTTCTATAAAAAGCAGCATCGGCTTCATACGGTTATTTTAACCGATAAAGGAAGTGATACATATTCTTTCATAGACCAGTACAGTGATACCAGCCTGAATAGCGAGCTTGAATTTACGTTTATAGAAACGAATTGTAAACAAGTGGTCGAGTTTAACTATTACCCAGCCGGCATTGTTCAGGATGAATATTTACTGGAAATTATAAATTGCATAAATATATTTGAAAGGAGAGATACATTAAAAAATTTTAAAGCCTTTTCACAGGATATGAAAAATGAATTGAGCATTAGTAATGAAATAACTGATAATGACCCTATAGCATCTAAATTGGTAATGTATCTGAAAAATCTTACTGACGATAGAATAAATTTGATTGAAGCTGTCGGATACATTGAAAGCAAAACAGGTATTTCATTAGGAAATTCAAAAGAGCTTCTTTATGCAATTGCTCAGAAATATGATATGTTGAGATCATATATTATTAAGTGCGCATTTACAAAACGGAATCCGGACAAGGATAGAATATCAAGCAAAATAGATGAAATTTATGAATCGGAAGAAAATATTTTAAACTGTTTTAAAAGAAATGTCACCTAAGTAAAATATAGGAGTGTATATGAGTAAGAAATTAATTAATACATATGTAACCTATACCTCGAAAAAACCATTAATTGTTATTTCGGTAATCCTTCTGGGTATGTTTTTAATATTGTATATGACCTTGTCAACAAAAACAAATATTATAAAAACCTACAACGGAAGCATCAGCAGGAATTCCGTCACTATCTCTGCAAAATTAGACAAAATACCGGATATGCTTTACATCTACAAGGATAGAAATGAAGCTATTTATTCCGTTAAAGTAGTGAATGCAGAACACAAGGCAAAAGCAACTGTTATTGCGGTTTCTACAGATTCTCAAACTGTTCCCTTTAAGGAATCAGACCATATAAAGGTTGATATTCCCATCGGTGAAATAACACTTTTTGAACGGGTGTTTTTGAAGGGAGGGAAAAGTAACAATGAATAAAAAACTCAACTATTTTTCTGCCATTGGTTTTCTATCAAAGTATATATCCAAACATAAAAAAAATTTCGTATTATTCTATATCGGTTGGCTTCTCAGTGCTCTACTAAAGATATATATCCCAATAACTTTTGCTATTATGATTGATGAGATTGTATATTATAAGAACGTAGATGCTTTTTTTAACATCAGTTTGGTTTTTCTGGTTATGCTGCTTTTTTCATGTGCGCTGTATTACTTCAGTGAAACACAGCATTGTTATCTTTCAATCATGTATGCTTTTGATATCAAAAAGGATACTTTTGAAGCATTGCAGTCGGCAGATGCACAATATATGTCAGATGCTAATTCCGGAGATATTATTAATATTATTCAGACTTACGCAAATGAGTGTATGCATTTTGTTATTCGAAATATAATTCATACGGTTAACAATTCTGTATTGCTCATTCTGTATGTTGTTTATGTTTTTATACTGGGGTGGCGGATTGGCTTGCTGATGATGATAATTGTCCCACTGTCAGTTTTTGTTTCAATAAAATTTGGGAAAAAGATCAGGGGATATTCCGAGGAGCAGAGGGAAAATTACGGTGAATATAGCGGCTGGCTGTATGAAATTCTGTCCGGGCTGCGGGATATCCGTATGCTTGGTGCCGAAGAAACCGCAACCAAAGAGTTCGCTAAACATCAAAGAAAGCTTTTTGATATCAGTATTAAAAGTGGAGTATCAACACTGACAGCGCAAAATATTATTACTACGGTTAATCTGCTGGTGCAGCTTTCTATATTCGGAGTCGCAGCCTATATGGCTCATCAGAATAATATCACAATTGGTGTGATTACTCTTATACTTGCATATTTCTCCGGGATGACACAGTATGTTGGCTTTTTAAGCGGAGTATATTTGGAGGCTCAAAACAGGATTTCATACATACAGCGTATATATGACTTCATTAATGTTCCCACTGAAAAGCTATGGGCTGGTAAAAACAAGCTTGGCGTAACTGATGGGCATATAAAATTTTCAAATATAGCTTTTGCCTATAACAAAAAAGAAAATGTATTGCATAATTTTTCTCTTGAAATTAGAAGCGGTGAAAAGATTGCTGTAGTTGGTAAAAGTGGCTCGGGTAAATCAACTCTTGCTCACATGCTTATTGGCTTTTACCGTCCGCAAAACGGGTTTATCGAGATTGACGGCCAGAGGCTTGACGATTGTTCACTTGCTTCTATCCGAAGTAATATAGGTATTATCCAACAGGATTCCCTTCTATTTGACGGAACTATTAAAGAAAATCTGACTCTCGTAAAGAGAAATGCCTCTGATGCAGAAATTCTTTCGGTTTGTGAAAAGGCGGGAATCCTCGAATATATAAAAGGATTACCCGATGGTATCAATACTGTGATCGGCAAAAACGGTATTGGTCTTTCAGGAGGTCAGAAACAGAGACTTGCTATTGCCCGGATATATCTTAAGAATCCAAAGATAATTATCTTTGATGAAGCCACATCTTCCCTTGACAGTGAAACAGAAGAACAAATATATGAGGCCTGGAACAAGGTTTTAGCAGGTAGAACCTCCATTGTTATTGCCCACAGGCAAAGTTCTGTTATGCTTTGCGACAAAGTAGCTATTATAAATAATGGAAGACTTGTAGAAACAGGCTCTCCGGCTGAACTGCTACAAGAAAGTTCTGCCTTCAGAACTCTTTTTGCAGTAAATAATAATTACAAGGAAGTATATGCAGATGTTTAAATGCATTAAATACCGACTCAGGTTTATAATGAAATTAATACCGTTTTCAGCAGGAGTGAAACATTTCTTTATCTTTAATTTAATATTGAGTGTTATCGGATTATTTTTAAGCTTTCTTACTCCTGTTTTTTATAAGATGTTTATTGAGAAGGTTATTTTGCAGGGGAAAATACATGCTTTACTTACAGTTGTTATAGGATATTTATTGATTAACGGAGCGAATATTCTTATAAGTTATATTAAAAACTATAATAAGAACAGGCTGATAAACAGAATTACATTTCGTGTTAAGTTTAAATTTTGGAGATACCTTTTAAAACAGGAGTTCACGCAATTTGAAAAACAAAACATAGGCGATGTCAAGATGAGACTTGAAGACGATACAAATAGTATTTCTCCGTTTTCCGGCTACCAGACAATTGATTACTTAATAGCCTATATTACTGTATTTATTTCGGCCTTATTGCTGTTTTCAATCGAATGGAGGCTTGCTGTTTTTTCTGTGGTAGTTATACCAATAACATTTTATTTTGATAATATTATCAGTAAAAAGGAGAAGGCTTTAAATAATGAACTCAGAACCAAGGATCAGGATATGTCGGCATGGCTTCATGCCAGTATACACGGGTGGAGAGAAGTAAAAGCTTTAAATCTTCAGCGGCATGAAAAATTAACCTTTATAAAATTCATACATATACGAGGTATAGCTTATGCAAGATGGATTAATTACTGGACTATACGTGTGCTGATTCTTCCTAGAATACGCGATGATTTTTTTATGCAATTCGGGTTATACTTTTTAGGTGGTCTCCTGATAATTTTAGGTGGTTTTAAAATCGGTGACTTACTTGTATTTGCTATGTACTACAGTATGCTATCCGATGCTGTTAAAACGGTTTCTACAACCGATGCCGATTTACAATCCTCAATACCTTTTACAGACAGGTTGCTTGATATAATTGATAAAGCTCGTGTCAAATCAAGGAGAGGTATCAGTCCTGAAAATTCAAATGAGATTGTGCTGGATAATGTGTGTTTCGCATACCAAGGCAGCAAGCAGGAGATATTGTATAATTTTTCGATGTCCATTCATAAGGGAGAACGTGTCGCGATAACCGGAAAAAGCGGGTCAGGTAAAACAACAATTTTAAAGCTCATAACTGGTATGGTTGAACCGACCTGCGGTAGGGTTTTGTTTTCCGATGTGGATTTAAATCATATTGATTTGAAAGAAATGCACAAGCGTATAGGATTTGTTATGCAGGAAAATACACTGTTTAATACTACAATAAAAGAAAATTTATTATATGGGAATAGTAAGGCAACCGATGAAGCACTGATATCAGCCTGCCGGAAAGCATATATTTATGATTTTATAAAAGGGCTGCCTGATGGAATGGATACTGTTATCGGTGAGCGAGGGTTAAAGCTGTCAGGAGGTCAAAGACAGCGAATAGTGCTGGCAAGGCTGTTTTTGCGCGATGTAGATATTTTTATCTTTGATGAGGCTACAAGTGCTCTTGATCAGTACAGCGAAAATATCATACATGATGCAATCAGAAATATAGCTGAAGACAAAACCATTATAGTTGTTGCTCACAGACAATCCTCCATCAGCTTGTGCGACAGAAAGATAGTACTGAGTTGATGTTCCTTGATGATGCCGGCTAAACTGGGGTAAAGCACAGTAATAAGCATAATGATAAAGTAGGTTATTTATGTTATGGAGAAAGAGTAATTTTATTCTCTTTTCCAACATAGTTACCCTGCTTTTTTTGCGTGAAAATAATTACATAAGATGCCTTTCTTACAAATATCTCATAGCTATGCTATGACGTAGGATTAGAAATCTTAACAGTTTAACTTAACAATATAAATTTACTGATTTTCAGAATTAAAATATATTTTGCAGCCTGAAGGGTCAGATAAATAAAGGGCTGTTGCTAAATATTTTACAGCAGCTCAATATAAAAATAAAGAAAGAGGTAATTTAAATGAACATTGTTAACGTACATAATGAGTGGGATCAACTTGAGGAAATCATTGTTGGAAGCGCCATTGGAGCACAGGTCCCGGTATTAGACAAAGGCTTGCAGGTAATTCAGTCGGATATTACGGATATAAAATCAGGCCCATATATGCAAAAGATAATTGAAGAATCCGAAGAAGATCTGCAAAAACTGGTTGAGATTTTTGAAAGTATGAAAATCAAAGTAAGACGACCTAAAGCCATCGATCATTCAAAAATATACTCGACACCGGATTGGAAATCTGACGGTATGTATAACTATTGTCCCCGAGATATCTTATTAGCCATAGGAGACAGTATTATAGAAACACCTATGTCACTCAGGGCAAGGTTTTTCGAGACACTGGCATACAAGGATTTACTTATAGAATGTATGTGCAGCGGATCAAGATGGATTTCTTCACCAAAGCCCCAGCTTCTTGATGAAATATACAATGATAGTGATCCAAGCCGGCTTGCTTTAAACGAATTGGAGCCTGTTTTTGATGCGGCAAATGTTTTAAGAGCCGGTAAAGATATAATATATCTGGTATCAGCTTCAGGGAACAAGATGGGAGCATTATGGCTTCAAAATGCGCTTGGTAGTGAATATCGGGTACATGTTTGCGGAAATCTGTATGCGTATACACATATAGATACAACAATTACACTTTTAAGAGAGGGATTAGTATTAATAAATCCGGAAAGGGTTAATGAGAATAATTTACCTCCATTATTTAAGGAGTGGGAAGTTATTTCCTCTCCGGAAATGGTAGACATAGGATATACCGGGACGGCTTATGGTTCTGTCTGGATAGGCATGAATATGATCATGGTAAATCCTGAGTTGGCTATAGTCTGCAAGCATCAGAAGGAATTAATAAAGCTGCTGAACCGACATAAAATTGATGTTATTCCAATGGAATTAAGGCATGCAAGGACTTTGGGGGGCGGGTTTCATTGTGTCACCCTGGATATCAGACGCAAAAGTGTATTTTAGGATGGTGTGATAAATGAATATACACATGTTAGGAATAGATCACAGTAATGCTTCTGTAGAATACAGGGAAGCATTTTCACTTGCTCGTGAAGAATTGATAAAGGTAATGTCATTGGTCAAAGGTATTAATAATGTACAGGGCTGTGTTATTATATCTACCTGCAACCGGATGGAAATCTGGGTCAGTCTGGAAGAAGGTTCTATTGAAGCCATATACAGATTATTATGTGAATACAAAGGGTTCAATAGTGATTTTTACAGGCAGCTTTTTGTATTCCGACATGGAATGGATGCAATAGAGCATCTTTTTCAGTTAGCAAGCGGATTAAAATCCAGGATAATGGGTGAAGAGCAGATTATATCACAGGTTAAAGAGGCACTGGCATTATCCAGAGAACAAGAATGTACCGATCAGGTACTTGAGGTATTGTTTCGGACCGCTATTATGGCCGGGAAAAAAGTTAAAACTCAGCTTACATTACCTAGAATAAATGTTTCCATAATCAACCGGGTTATTGAAAAGATGATGGAAATCGGTTTATCTATTGAAGGGAAAAGTTGTATGGTTATTGGAAATGGAATCATAGGAAAAGAGGTTGCCAATGGTCTTTACAGAGCAGGGGGAGATATTGCTGTCACCGTCAGACAATACAACAAAAGTACTGTTCAAATTCCAGAGGGCTGCAAATGGATTTATTACGAAGAACGTATGCAATATTTTCCCAAATGCCATGTTGTCATCAGTACAACTGTAAGTCCAAACTACACTTTGGAAAGGAAATCGGTAGAGGTAATCTCTCTTTGCCATGACATAATTTTAGTTGATCTGGCAGTGCCCCGCGATATAGAACCTTCTATCGGTGATATACCCCAAATTACATTGTTTAATATTGATGATTTTGAGACACCGGAAGGGAACAGTGCCTTCCAGGAATACGAGGCTGACACTGTGCAAATATTATCTGATGAAATTAAAAAGTTCATTTCCTGGTATGAATGTAAAAACATGCTTCCTAATATTCATAGTGTTACTGCAGCAGCTTCTTCAGACATTATGGACAGAATACTGAAGACTCTTAAAGCATTGCCTGAACAGGAACAGTCAATATTGGCAGATACTATACAGAAGGCTAATACCAAAGCATTAAAAAAGCTGCTGTTTGGACTTAGCAATCAGGTTCAGACAGAAGTATTCCGCCAATGTATTGAAGGTATGGAGAGAGTGTATCAAAAGGATAGCCAGAGCAAAGGAGAGACATAATGACAAAGTCAGAGAGCCTGTTTGATAGAGCTTCAAGATATATACCTGGAGGTGTTAATAGCCCGGTCCGTGCCTTTAATTTTGTCGGCGGAAAACCTCCTTTTATAAAAAGCGGGCACGGGGCGTATATTTATGACGTAGATGGAAATGCTTATTTGGATTTTGTGAACTCTTGGGGTGTAATGATTTTAGGCCATAATCATCCTGTGATACTGGAAAGTGTGGAAAGAGCATGTAAGGATGGTCTAAGCTTTGGTGCTGTAACAGAAAGAGAAGTTGTGCTGGCAGAGCTGATCTGTGAATTGATCCCCTCCATTGAAATGATACGGATGGTGAATTCAGGAACAGAAGCCGTTATGAGTGCAATACGTCTTGCCAGAGGGTATACACGACGCAATAAGATAGTTAAGTTTTCAGGGTGTTATCATGGACATATGGATGCAATGTTGGTAAAAGCAGGCTCAGGAGTTTTAAACAACGGGCTGCCGGACAGTGCCGGTATTCCTGAAGGATGTTCGGGGGATACGCTGGTTGCAGAATATAATAATTATGAGAGCCTTGAAAGTCTGTTTCAATGTTTTGATGAGGATATTGCCGCAGTTATTATAGAACCGGTGGCAGCCAACATGGGAATAGTTGTTCCTGATATTGATTATTTGATGAAGGTACGTGAGATATGTACGCGCCATAGTGCATTACTCATTTTTGATGAGGTAATTACAGGCTTCAGATTAGGTATTACCGGGGCACAAGGGTATTTTGGCATACAACCGGATATAACGGCTTTGGGGAAAATTATCGGCGGCGGTATGCCGGTAGGTGCTTTCGGCGGACGAAAGGAAATCATGAAGCTGCTAGCTCCCATAGGGCCCGTGTATCAGGCAGGAACTTTAAGCGGTAATCCCATAGCAATGGCTGCCGGTATCGCTCAATTGGAATTTTTAAAAAATCATATATATATATATGAGGAGTTGAATAGCTTAGGGGACAATTTTTATAACGGAATAAAAGAATTAGTAAGTAAAAATCAAAAGTCATATAAGGTCAATCATATAGGGTCACTTGGATGTCTCTACTTCACCGAGGAGCCAGTAACAACTTATGAAAATGCAAAAAAATCAGATACCAAATCATATGGAAGATACTTTAACTTTATGATTGGAAACGGTATATATATGGCTCCTTCACAATTCGAGGCAATATTTTTATCTGCTTCACATACAAAGGAAAACGTAGGCAGGGTTCTGGAGCTTATGGATGAATACTTTATCTCCTAAAAGTATTCAAACAGGTAATTGCAATAAGGACTTAGAGAGGGGGGAGGTAGATGTACATTGATCTACAGCCATTACACGAAGAGGGAAGAGATTGTTTGGAAGATGCCATAATAACTGCAGCGATGTGTATTAACAAAGAATATGAATTGGCTTTTTCAGAGGCGTGGAATTTTGCCTTGCGCAGGAAAGAAACCTCAGCTAGTGGACTTCTAGGAACCAGGGTATTCTCAAACATAGGAAATATAAGGGGTTTACTGAAAAAGTATTATGGAGTTGTAGTTAATGCACATAGTGAAAAAGATCCTATGAAAGTAATAGAGGAAATAAAATATGAATTAGCCATTGGCCGTCCTGTATTAATACTTTTAGATTGCTTTAACTGTCCTTGGCACAACTCTTACAAAAAAAACCACTCAAATCATGCTTGCCTGGTAACCGGATTTGTCGAAAATGATTTGTATTGTATAGATTCACAACCTGTAAATACCGGTTCTGTATTAACTTTAGAAAACTTCATAAATGGGTTTATAGGATATTCAACTTTTTCTGTAATAAGTGAAGAAAGGGAGGAATTTAATTTAAAAAAATGTATAGAGGATAGACTTTTAAAGCTATATACAAACAGCACCGACAGTAGTGCTTTTAATGATATAAGGAGGCTGAGCCAAGAAATAGCGGATATAAATTTAACTGAAGAATTTAATGGATATACTGAGATTTGGAGAGTACCTCTTTTGTCAAACTTGCATCAAGTTACGGGTGGGAGAAAGCACTATGCAAAATTTCTGTATTATTTATGTGCCCATTACCGAATAGATGCTTTGTTCCACATATCTGAGCAGTTGGAGTATATTAGTTCAGCCTGGAGTAAAGCAAGAGCATTGCTTATTAAAAGTTCAATTATGAACAGCAAGAATTCAATAAATCATACTGTTTCAAATATTATCATGGAAACTGCCGATATAGAGGAAAAAGTCGCCTGTGAACTTGAGGAATTAATCAATAATAAAAATGAGTATACGTTCTGTAAACTGTCACCTGTTAAATATACCAATAACAAACTTAGGGCAAACAACGAAATTTCTGCATATACATTTTTAGATCTGCAAAACTTTTTTAACAGCAAAGGTATTGGAAGCGAAGATGTTAATGAGTATAACAAGGCAGACTTGTCCAGCACCGGCTATTTCATTTTAAATAATAACCTGTGCGATGACAGTGTATGGAACGTAGGACAAATGAAATTCAAATTTCCGCGAATAAATGGAACAGATTATGATAACATATCATGCTGTGGGCAAACAATTGATATAGGTAACGAGGAATATGAACATATAATGTTTTTGGGAACTTCAGAATGGGGCAGTTATAAAGAAAAAATCAAAATGAATTTCACCAATGGAAGGACTGGATTTTATGAACTGGCAATAAGTGACTGGGCAGTTATGCCAGTTTTTAATGAGGAAATTGCATGGGAAGGAAATGGGGCATATAGAAATAATAATTCCATAGAATTAACAAATGAGAAAGTAAGAATATTTGCAAAGACAAGTTATATGGGAAGACGTGGTTTAATTAGCAGTATCACGTTACCCGATTGTCAGGGTATTCATTTATTTGCCATAACTCTGGCAAAGTAAGAACTTATGAGATCTCCATACTAAACAGGGGTACTTCAGGCGGAAAAGTTATTAAGGAAGGAATTTATTATGGATATTCAACTAACTAAAAAAATTCTGGAAATAATGGAAGAGAAAACAGGAATGAAGGAGCTTTCCGAAAATATCAATTTTGAATTGGAACTAAAGGATGCAGGAATAAATTCAATTTCGTTTATTAATATTGTGGTGAGTATTGAAATCGAATTTGGGTTTGAATTCGGTGATAGTGATTTGGATTATAAGAAGTATCCGACGCTAAAGTCCTTGGTAACTTATGTTGAAAGTAAATTAAATACTTTAGAGTGAACATATAAAGCCTCATTTTTGATTTACAAAATGGGGTTTTATAAAAATATTAAAAATTATGGGGGGAAGAAGGAATAAATAGTATGGGAAGAACATTGGATATTGACTTATATAAAGATGGGTTCTCTGTGGATAGTGTAGATTGTATTCATGGACCAATCGCTGCTGCAGCCGGATACTATTCATATGAATTTTATTTTTATTACAATTTTTTGCATTGTATTTTAATCCAAGCATCAATTAAAGAAAAAATGCAACTACATGAATATGCTACAAATATTCTAGATATTATGGGGTTGGCTCTGGAAAAAATTAATTGTACTGATATAAGTGATGAAGAGGCAATAGCATATATATCAAAAATAATCCTGGATGGAATGCCGGTGGTACTTCTGACAAAATACAATGCACTATTTTACAGCATGTGGTATAAAGTTTATTCTTTTTCAATGAACCATGCGATTATTATTAACGAATACCTGGATGACAAAAAGGTATTTGGAATAAAAGAAACTACGCTTTTGAGAGGAATTATAGACGCATATAAAAATTCTGATTTATTATTTTCATTACACATTACTGATAAAATGTTATATGATATCTGGATGATGTCCAATAAACAATTTTTTAGAGAAAATTCATCTTTTTTTAAACAATTCTTCGTCTTAAAGCAGGGTAATCACGGAGCAGTAAACTCTCAGATGATCTTGACGCAAGCAGTTAAATTATTTAACAATTGGAATAATGAGTTGATAAATATTATCGACGATTATGATAAAAGGGACTATTTTAATAAGTCTGCCCAGGATATCTATAGTTTAATTGAAAATATAAGGCAAAGATTTTGTGGGAGTTTAAAGCCAATTTATGACTTACTATACTCTTGTTTTGATAAGGACTTAGCCAAGCGGCAAATGATATCTGAAGCGGAGCAACAGCAAACGGAGATACGAAAAGGCGTTATAAGTACTTTACATACTGCAATATTAAGGGGACAAGTTCTATCTGAGAAAAAAAAACAGGGAATTAAGGCGATGGTTACTGCCACAGATAATAAAATGATTGACTTAATCAAATCATTTGCGGCTGAAAAAACCGAACAGAAAATGGAGTACCATTACATTGATATATCCGGCATGTATAATAATCAAGCATTTGCAAGTTGCATTTCGGACAACAGTGTGGCTGCTCTTACTCATAATGAGATACATTACATTTTTGATAATAATATTTGCTGCAATACAGTATGGAATCAGGGAAACTATAGCTTTATATATACATACAACGCCGGTCAAGCTGATAATATTGCCTGTGAAGGTCAAACTATCGTTGTTGATAATATAGAAGCTGCCGGTATATCGCTGCTTGCCTGCGCAGAATATGGAGATTTCAAGGTTTCATTAAATTTAGAATTTAAAAATGGAGAGAAAACCGATATACTGACATGTTTTTCAGACTTTTATGTACCGCCAAAATACGGTGAAAAGATTTTTTGGACGGGAGTGGCGGCACGAAAACAAAATGGAGTTACGAGTAAATTCCCATTTAGTGCTCGTTTATTAGCCAAAACCTATAAATTTGAAAAAAATAAGGTTGGAAAAATAAAATTACCTATCTGCAAAAATGCCCATATTTTTGCCATAACATTCATAGATGAATAGCCCAATAGTACAAGTAAAACTTATTGATCCATAAATCCACAGTCACCCCTTGAACACGGGAATTTTAATTCTGCGTTCAAGGGGTGTTTTTTGTTGACATATCTATCCTCAAATTATAATATAATAATATAACCTGTAATACAGGTAGACAACATACAGCTATGTAAAATTCTTTCGGAATGGAAGGTATGATATTGTATGCCAATTAAGAAAGTTACACGTCAAAGTATAGGTGAACAGGTTTTCGAACAGTTGAAGGAACAGATTTTTAATAATGAGTGGAAGAGAGGAGAAAAAATCCCTTCTGAAAATGACCTGGCGGCATCTTTTGGAGTGAGCCGTATTACCGTGCGTCAGGCACTGCAGAAACTAACGGCTCTGGGGCTGATTGAAACCAGGCTGGGAGAAGGCTCCTTCATAAGGGACGCAGTTCCCGGAATCAATATGAATCCTCTCATACCAATCGCATATTTGAATGGAAACTCCTTACAGGAGATTTTAGAGTACCGGAGGGTTCTGGAGGGGAATGTGGCTGAGCTTGCCACTGAAAAGGCATCGGCAGAGGAAGTGGCAAAGCTTGAGGAAACATACAAATTGATGGACCAGGTTAAGGAGGACCTGGAAATGTTCTCAAAGGCTGACTTGAATTTCCATCTTCTGCTTGCCAATATGACAAAGAATTCTCTTATCATCCAGACCTTTCACATATTCAATGATGTCCTGAACCGGGCTTTTTCCCAAATTACATCCATAAGGGGAAACAGTGCGGGAATTTATTATCACAAACTGCTGCTTGAAGCGGTAAAAAGCGGAAACTCCGGAGAAGCGAAAAAGATCATGCAGGAACATATGGAGGATCTGTACAACACTTTTCAATCAAAAGCCTAAGAACCTGTTTAGTATCTGCTTGTGCTTGGCATTTTGAGTGAATTTTCTGCCAGGCAAGGCAAATTTTCGAAGGAATAATTTGTTTATTCCTAGAAAATTTAACGCAGCATGGCGCAAAATACGC
>JAEVZU010000118.1 GCA_023392075.1 Bacillota bacterium
TGAGATAATTTGGCTTGCGACAAGGCAAAGGCGTGCAGTAAGGCTTTGTGCCTTGCAAGCGGCTTCAACGCAGCCGCAGGGCAAATTAACCACTCAAAAACGTATTGTACATTGTCAATAGAGGGTATAGGAACAAAATACTAATTCGGAGCTCAATATGAAAAAATTCGCACTAATACTTTGTACAACTATGGTTCTGAATCTTGCAGGTGTCACGGCACAGGCAGAAACGGCCGGGACCGTACAAAAGGATAATCTGTTTCCGGTCAGGTACATATGTGAAAGCCTCGGAGCAAACATTTCATGGAATGCAAAGCAAAAAACCGTTACTGTTAAATACCGGAACAAAAGTCTGGAACTGAAACTTGGCAGTAAAACAATAATATCAAACGGAAAACAAAAAAAATTGGAAAATGAGATAAGTACTTCAGGAGGAAGGGCCCTCCTGCCGGTAAGTGTGCTTAATAATGAGCTTGGATTGGAGCTTTCGGAACAGGACTGCTTAAGCATAGTCGGAAAAAAGTTTATTGGTCTGCTCAAAGACAAAAGTTATGAGGAAGCTGATGCACTGTTGAGCCGGGCATTTTCAAACTATCTGACACCAAGCAGTATGGAGCATCTGGCTGAAGGTATTCCGGAGCTTGAGCTTCAGCCGGATAATGAAGGTATACGGTATTGGCGGAATTCTTTGCATCAGATTTTAGGAATACCTCTCAAGGAAAAACAAAATACATATTATGCTATTAGATTTGATTATGAAGGTAAAATTGACGAACTTGGAATTTGGGGACAACAGCCGGAAGCGGCCCCGGCCCCGGATTACGCTTCTGAGGAAAGCTTTTCCGAAACCGATGTCGTCATTGGGACGGGTGCATGGAAACTGCCCGGCACTTTGACTATGCCGAAGGGAAGCGGACCGTTTCGGGCAGTTATACTGATTCATGATGCAGGACCGGCCGACCGGGATGAAACAACAGGGTATTTAAAACCCTTCAGAGATATTGCATATGGCCTAGCTTCAAGGAATATAGCTGTCTTGAGGTACGATAAAAGAACTTTGATACATAGTTCCAAACTTAAGCTCATCGGAAACTTGACCTTGAACGAAGAAGCAGAGCAGGATGCATATGCGGCTGCCGAATTTCTAAAAACTGTAAAGGGAATAGATAAATCCGGCATCATTGCTCTTGGACACAGTCTGGGGGGATATGCCGTACCAAGAATATTAGCCACAGGCGGCAGTACTTTTCATGCAGGTATAATAATGAATGGGTTCACGAGACCGCAGTATGAACTTTTTCCGGACTATTTTGAATATCTTGAGGGAAAGGGCCTGGCAAGTGCCGGTCAGGTTGAATACGTAAAGACTCAGGTGGATATGCTGTCTTCCGCTGATTTTAATTTTAAAAAGCCACCGGAGGGCTATACTATGGGCAATCTGCATTATTACAGTTATATGAAGGATTATGCTGTTATGGCCCAGGCCGGAGAAATTGATAAACCTGTACTTATCATGCAGGGGCAGAGGGATTTTATTGTCAGTGCCGATATAGATTTCAACAATTGGAAAGAGGCCTTAAAACAAAACATAAATGCCCGGTTTAAACTGTATCCGAATTTAAACCACCTTTTTACCGAAGGTGAGGGGGATAGTACTCCGCAGGAGTATTACAGCAAAACAAATATACCTCAGTATGTTATTGACGATATTGTTAATTTTATAAATGAACTGGAATAAGACAGCAGATTGTTGGATAAACTCCGTCTTATACAGCTTGAAAACGGAATTACTGGATTTATCGCATATTTCAAGCCTCAAAAACCAGCCGGCAGCCAACTTGCGGCGGAGTGGGGGAAAATGTACACATTTAAACGGATTTTCAATCCGGAAATATTTCAGGGGAAATATAAAAGGAACAATTATTTTGAGGGCTGGTACTATAAAATAATAGATAAAAGCTCGGATAATATTTTTGCCATAATACCCGGTGTTTCTGTTTCCAGACGTAATGGGCATTCCTTCATTCAATTTATAGATGCCAAAACCGGATTTACCCGCTATTTCAAATTTCCTGAAAAAGCCTTTACTTATTCGGAAAAGGAGCTGAATGTAGGGATCGGAGAAAATCATTTTAATAAATACGGAATGAGCCTGGATTTAAAAGACAATGATTTTAGTATTTCCGGTGCAATAGAATTCGATGATATAATATCCTTTCCTAAAACCCTGCTGAGTCCCGGAATAATGGGACCTTATTCCTTTGTGCCCTTTATGGAATGTCATCACGGAATAATAAACATACACAGCCGACTTAAGGGAGGACTCCTTTTTAACGGTAAATCAACTGATTTTACCGGCGGTTATGGCTATGTTGAAAAGGATTGGGGAAAATCCTTTCCTCATTCCTGGATTTGGCTTCAATCGAATAATTTCTGTCATAATAACACATCCCTGATGTTCTCCATAGCATCAATTCCATGGTTCCGTCATGAATTTGACGGGCTGATCGCATTTTTAAGAGTCAATGGCAGCTTTCTAAGGTTTGCAACCTATACCGGAGCAAAAGTCAAAGAATTAATAGTCAATGAAAGTATATTAAGAGTGTCAATTGAGGATTCTGAACATATTCTGAAATTAGAGGCGCTATACGATAAGGGAGGAATTCTCAAGGCTCCGAAAAAAGGAATAATGGAGGTGGAGATAACCGAATCTATTACTTCCACTGTGAAGGTTGAACTGGCTGAAAAGTCAGGACGGTTGATATTCAGGGATGTGGGAGTGAATACCGGTCTTGAACTGGCCGGAAATTATGAAAAATTTGTAACTGATTAATTCTCATATCTTTTTAAATAGGGTATACTAGTTAGGTGAATTATCACTATATTAAATTGGGGGTAGCTATGGCTAAATTGTATTTCAGATATGGAGCCATGAACAGCTCTAAAACAGCAAATGCACTCATGGTTAAATACAATTACGAGGAAAGAGGTCAAAAGGTTCTTCTTATGAAGCCTTCGGTAGACAACCGTGATGGTGGCTGTATTATTAAATCTCGTGCAGGTTTAACTGAAGAGTGTCTGCTGATACATGATGACAGCAATGTGTATCAAATGGTACATAGCTATATAAAGAAAAATTCCGAAATTAACTGTGTCATCATTGATGAGGCACAATTTCTTACGAAACAGCAGGTCTATCATTTAACAAGACTTGTGGACGGTGACAAAATACCTGTGATTTGCTACGGACTGAGAGCCGACTTCAGAGGCGAGCTTTTTGAAGGAAGCCAGTATCTGTTGGCCTGGGCTGATACGATCGAGGAAATAAAGACCATATGTTGGTGCGGCAGGAAAGCAATAATGAATGCCAGATATCAGGGCGATAAAATAATAAAAGAGGGTGAACAGGTTGAAGTGGGCGGCAATGACAGATATATAAGTCTTTGTCGTACTCATTGGCATGACGGAGTGCTGTCCGGCAAATAATCACCCATATAAAAAAATGGTTTCCCGGTGTAACACTTTTTCAGGGGTTAACATAAATTGTTATTAAGACGTAGTACAATAAGAAAGGAGCTTAATAATATGGGAGACGGTAACTTTGGTTGTAACGATAATCTTTGCCACCTGCTGTCAAAATATATCGGTGAAACAGTAACTATTTTTACAAAGAGCGGAGGTCAGTCCGGCTGCGGTTTTACTGGAGTAATATTAGGTGTTAATGAATGTTTCGTTAGACTGATCACAAGAATTGGTCCCGCACCGGGATGTTCTCTGGGAAATTCCTGCGGAGCCGGTGATATGGGCGACAATAATAACCATGGCGGATACGGCAATATGGGTTACGGCTGTAACTTCAACCAGAATTATGGCGGTTATGGCGGCGGTAACGGTGTTCCGGTCTACAATGTTGGATCAGTAACAGACATTCCATTAAACAGTATAGCTTCATTTGTTCATAATGCAGTATAATGAATTACCTCAATAAAAGATGATAGGAGCCGATCCTATCATTTTTTTATTTATAAACCTTTATTGCCGGAGTATGCTTTATGATGTATAATTGAAAAAATAAATTCCGGCAGCAGTGCCGGTAGGGGAGGTAAAATACATGGAGTGGGTATTCGGTGAGTATAGGATAAACAATGACAAGTCCTTTTTATCAATTCAAAAGATAAAAGTACTATTGGATAAAAGTTATTGGGGAAGTCAACGGTCTCTTGAAACTATTGAAATAGCGATAAAAAACTCAGACTGTTTCGGTATATATTTTGATAAAGAGCAGGTGGGTTTTGCAAGGGTTGTGTCGGATAAAGCCACCATGTTCTGGCTTTGTGATGTAATAATAGATGAACGGCACAGAGGAAAGGAGCTTGGAAAAAAACTTGTAAAATGTATCTTGGAGTCGGAGGAGTATAAGGACTTGAGAGGTATACTTGCAACAAGGGATGCCCATGGGCTCTACGAAAAATATGGGTTTGAAAAGGCTGAAACGGGAAGGTTCATGATCAGGCCTCAATATCAGTAAGATTTTAAAATTCCTTATCAAAGTCAATTACTGTTGAAAGCCTTTGCCTTCCAAGCGAATATTGCTTTTAAGCTGGCTTTCGGCCGATAGTAATTGACTTTATAATCAGTAATGTGTTAAAATTCAATCAACAAGTTGCGGGGGGACCGGAGGAATGCAATTCCCATGGTTGAGAAGGTAGAACCTGACCCTTAGAACCTGTCGGTTAACACCGTCGAAGGGAAGCAGAAATCAAATTTAGTCTGATTTTTGATTAAAGCGTTTACCCTTACCGGGTAAGCGTTTTTTTGATTTCCTTGGTAATACTAAAACTTAATAAATTATTTTTTGTGGGGGGACCATTTAAGCAAATTTTTTATTTGTTATGGTTGAGAAGGTAAAACCTGACCCTTGGAACCTGTCGGTTAACACCGTTGTAGGGAAGCAAAGTGACAATAGATTGTGATTATATATGCTTGCCTGCTTCGGGCAGGCATTTTTTATAGTCCGGGAAAGGGCAAGTGAGGCCGGTGGGGCGACAGCAAACAAACATAGCAGGTTTGATAAAAGGAGGAGTTGAATGAAAAAGGTTTTAACGATTGCAGGTTCTGACTGCAGCGGAGGCGCAGGAATACAGGCTGATTTGAAGACTTTTTCGGCACATGGGGTATACGGCATGAGTGTAATTGTTTCAGTTGTGGCTGAGAATACCTGCCGCGTAATTGATGTTCAGGATATGAGGCCTGATATAATTGAAAAACAAATAGATGCCGTATTCGAAGATATTGATGTGGATGCGGTTAAGGTGGGAATGCTTTCAGGCCGGGAGTGCATGCAGGCCGTATGCGGGAAATTAAAGGAGTATAGGCCTTCCAATGTTGTTATTGACCCTGTCATGCTGGCTAAAGGAGGCCATGCACTCATGCAGGAGAATGCTCTGGATTATTTCGTTAAGGAACTGATTCCCATGGCATACATATTGACCCCGAATATTCCTGAAGCCGAGGCCATTACAGGCTTAAAAATCCTAACGGAGGCCGATGTAAAAAAAGCGGCGGAAAACATACACCGTATGGGAGCTCAAAGGGTTCTGATCAAGGGCGGACATAGGGAAGGTGACGCAGCAGATGTACTGTTTGACGGAAAAGAATTTTATTTTTTCAATTCCAGAAGGATTGCTACCAAGAATACCCATGGAACAGGCTGCACGCTGTCTTCGGCCATAGCTTCCAATCTTGCACTCGGGATGGATTGTGCCCGAGCTGTTGAAAAGGCGAAGGAATATGTGACCATGGCTATAGAGCATTCGCTTGAAATCGGAAAGGGGCATGGTCCCACAAATCATTTTTACAGGCTTTACAGGGAAGGGCTCAGCGAAAAAACTAGTGTTCAATGACGGGTACTGCCGGCATAATGCCGGTACCTGCGGAAAAGGAGATTTTTATGACATACAAAACTCAAATGGAAGCAGCAAGAAAAGGAATTATAACAAAGGAAATGTCGGTGGTTGCCAAAAAGGAATTTATGGACCAGGAAAAGCTCAGAGAAGCGGTTGCCTGTGGGAAAATTGCCATTCCGGCAAATATCGGCCACAGATCCTTAAGTCCGGAGGGTATTGGGGAAGGGCTTAAGACAAAGATAAATGTTAATCTGGGTATTTCAGGTGACTGCGCCGATTATACAAAAGAAATGGAAAAGGTGGATATGGCTGTTAAATTCGGTGTGGAGGCCATAATGGATTTAAGCAACTACGGAAAGACCAATACCTTCAGAAAGCAGCTGATTGAGCGTTCACCGGCCATGATAGGAACCGTTCCCATGTACGATGCTATCGGATACCTTGAAAAAGACCTGATGGAAATCAAAGCAAAGGATTTCTTTAAGGTGGTGGAAGCACATGCAAAGGAAGGCGTCGACTTTATGACTATCCACGCCGGAATAAACAAGAGGGCGGTGGAGTGCTTCAAACGTTCCAAACGGCTGACAAACATTGTTTCACGGGGAGGCTCACTGCTCTTTGCATGGATGGAGATGACCGGCAATGAGAATCCCTTCTATGAGTACTATGATGAATTCCTGGAAATCCTCAGGGAATATGATGTCACCATCAGCCTTGGTGATGCCTTGAGGCCCGGAAGCATACATGACAGTTCGGACGCAGGGCAGCTAAGCGAACTTATAGAGCTTGGAAACCTCACAAAGCGGGCTTGGGAAAAGGATGTGCAGGTAATGGTGGAAGGCCCCGGCCACATGGCTTTAAATGAAATAGCAGCCAATATGACAATACAGAAAAGACTGTGCCACGGAGCACCCTTTTACGTGCTGGGGCCTCTTGTGACAGATATTGCGCCTGGCTATGACCATATCACCTCGGCCATCGGCGGCGCCATAGCGGCAGCCAGCGGCGCAGACTTCCTGTGCTATGTAACACCTGCGGAGCATCTGCGCCTTCCAGATCTGGAGGATGTAAAAGAAGGTATAGTGGCCTCAAGGATAGCAGCTCACGCCGCCGATATTGCAAAAGGCATCCCCCACGCCCGTGAGCTGGACAACAGAATGAGTGATGCCCGCCGCAGGATAGACTGGGAGGAAATGTTTTCATATGCAATAGATGGCGAGAAGGCCAGAAGGTATTTTGAAAGTGCACCGCCGGCAGATAAACATTCCTGCTCCATGTGCGGAAAAATGTGTGCCATGAGAACCACCAACAAAATCCTGGCCGGCGAGTCTGTGGAATTCTGTTCTGAAAAGTAAGAGATGTTTATTACAGTCACATGGTTGAACCTGTAAAAACCATAATTTTAAAAGGAGGAGTATAAGCATGAGTGATATTATTAAAGCAACGGCTGAACTGCTGGTCAGCCTGAGAAGCAATAAACCCCTGGTACATAACATAACAAATTATGTAACAGTTAACGACTGTGCCAACGTTATTCTTGCAATCGGAGCATCTCCCATAATGGCGGATGACATAGGCGAAGCTGCAGAGATAACAGCTATTTCCTCGGCACTTGTAATCAATATCGGAACCCTGAACCAGAGAACAGTGGAATCAATGCTGGCAGCCGGAAAAAAAGCCAATGAGCTGGGGATACCTGTTGTATTCGATCCTGTGGGGGCCGGTGCTTCCAGGCTCAGAAATGAAACCACCCGGACTATTCTTTCGGAAGTAAAAGTGAGCGTGGTCAGGGGAAATATGTCGGAGATTTCGTTTATAGCGGGACTGAATGCCAATACAAAAGGAGTGGATGCGGCAGAGGAGGACATTGTTTCGGGTGATGCCGTCCAGGCAGCTATTGCTGTGGCTAAAAAGCTCGGGTGTGTTGCGTCAGTCACCGGAGCGACTGACATCATTACAGATGGAAAAAAGATTGCTGCTGTTTCCAACGGACATAAGATGCTGTCGGACGTCACAGGGACGGGCTGTATGACAACAGCTCTGGTGGGCTCCTTCTGCGGAGCCGGCAGGGATGCTTTTGTGGCAGCAGTTGCCGGAATTGCAGCAATGGGGATAGCAGGGGAAATAGCGTATGAGAGTGCCGGAGGCAAAGGAACAGGCAGTTTTCATACGGCAATAATAGATGCAATAAGCAGGCTTGATGGAAAAATAATATCGGAAAGGGCCAGAATAAATGAAACCAACTGTTGATTATACCTTATACCTGGTCACCGACCGTGGCCTCATGAGTACCGGGACACTTGAGGAAGCAGTCGAAAAGGCTGTCTGCGGAGGTTGTACCATAGTACAGCTGCGTGAAAAAACCGCTTCATCGCTGGAATTCTATGAAAATGCACTAAAGGTCAAAGCCATAACTGATAAATATAATGTGCCGCTTATAATAAATGACAGGGTGGATATTGCTCTGGCAATTGATGCTGCAGGTATTCATGTGGGACAAAGTGACCTGCCTGCCGGAGCTGTAAGAAAAATAATTGGCGGGGAGAAGATTCTGGGGGTATCTGCAAATTCTGTTGAGGCTGCTGTTAAGGCGCAGCAGGATGGGGCGGATTACATCGGGGTCGGAGCTCTTTATTCAACAAATACCAAAACCGATGCCGGTGTTATAGCGAGAGAACAGCTGATTGAGGTAAGAAAGGCCGTAGACATTCCTGTTGTGGGAATCGGAGGCATAAACAGACAGAATGCAGGCGAGCTTGTTACAACCGGAATCGATGGTATTGCCGTAGTCTCTGCAATTATTTCTCAAAAGGATATTTACGGTGCTGCCAAAGAACTGCTTGATATTTTTAGAGGCGATTTCCAATAAACTGGAATTAATTAATGTGAAATTAACAAGGGCCAAATACCCTTTTAAAACTAATTAATTATTCTATCATTGTACTACTAAATTTTATTGGAGGTGTCTTAATGAAAAAAAGGATAGTTGCTGTTTCGTCAATCATGCTTGTGATTGTATTCATCAGTGTCGCACTGTTGGCGGGTCTGGTTTCTGCCGCCCCATCCCTGTACTCAACAAATAATACCTATTCGGGTACAGCACCAAAATATGTTTTTATGTTCATAGGTGACGGAATGAGTACGCCGCAGATAAACGCCGCTCAGATGTATTTGGGAAATATGGACAGCCCGCATACTCCTGCCATCAAAACTCTGGATTTTACCAGGTTCCCGGGAGTAGGCAGCGCAGATACATATGATGCCGAATCCTTCATTCCCGATTCAGCTTCAACAGGTACTGCCCTGGCATCGGGCGTGAAGACTTTCGGAGGGATCATTAACATGGATCCTGCAAAGAAAGTAAGCTATGAACCAATTTCAAAAAAATTGAAGAAAGCCGGTTACAAAGTAGGAATAGTTACAACCGTAACTCTGGATCATGCTACACCGGCAGTTTTTTATGCAAGTGAACCTTCAAGGGGCAATTACTACAACCTGGCATCACAATTGGTGTCAAGCGGCTTTGACTATTTTGGAGGAGGATATTTCCTGGATCCTGACGGAAAAAAAGCCAGCGTAAAAAATCCTGTAAATATTCTTGAGCAGGCAAGGAAAAATGGTTATAAGGTTGCCGCAACCAAAGCTGATATTTTAGGTCTTGATAATAAATCAGGCAAGGTGCTGGCTCTTGATCCGGCAGCGGCCCAGGCTTCAAACGACAGCTATTCCATGCCCTATGAAATTGACCGTAAACCTGATCAGTTAAGTCTTGCTGATTTCGTTAAAAAGGGAATTGAAGTACTGGACAATCCCAACGGCTATTTTATGATGGTTGAAGGCGGAAAGATTGACTGGGCCTGTCATGCAAATGATGCAGCTGCGTCTATCCACGACACCGTAGCCTTAAATAATGCCGTAAAGGAAGCAGTGAAGGTTTATGAAAAGCATCCTGACGAAACTCTTATAATTGTTACCGGAGACCACGAAACAGGAGGAATGAGCATTGGTTTCGCAGGAACCGAATATTCTACCTTCTTTGAAAAGCTTGAAAAGCAGAGCAAGTCCTATGTGGAATTTGATAAAATTGTAGCAGAATACAAGGAGAAAACAAAAGCTGCCGATGCAAAGCTGGAGGATCTCCTTCCACAGATAAAAAGTTCATACGGTCTGATTGCTCCTACAGATTCCGAAGCTAAAAATTTCCCGGAATTGGTACTCAATGATTATGAAATGGTTAAGCTGAGAGATGCGCTGAGAAAGTCAATGAGTGCTTCAAAAGTTACAAGTACCGAAACAGATTATTTGCTATACGGTACGTACGAACCATTGACAGTTACCTGCAACCATATTCTGGACAATAAGGCCGGAATAAATTTCTCAACTTATTCCCATTCAGGTCTTGCAGTACCGGTATATGCAATCGGTGCGGGCTATCAGCTGTTCTACGGCGCATATGACGACACCGATATCAATAAAAAGCTGGCAGCTATAACAAAAGTCAAATAACCCGGTATCACATTAATACCCATAGGCCCTGATGCAATTTAATTCCGGCAAATGCTAAACCGCTGCGCTATAGTAGAAAAACTGCCTTAGCACAGCGGTTTAAGCTATATTTAAAGTTAAAAAGAAAGAGCCGGCCCATTAATTATCATAACTACTGACAGAAGGGAAGAGACCGATGCTGAAAAAGTTTTTTACTACTAACAGGGTAACAGCTATTGTTGTGCTGTTTTTGATTGTTGTCCTGTGCTTTTTACCCACAGGGTTCCAATCGGCAGTCTATAACGACAGCGTTAGAGCGGTTGTAGAAATTATTGAAACAAACAATTCAAATCTTTATGACACCGGTATTATTAAACAGGGAGAACAAAAATGCAGTGTAAGGGTACTTGACGGGAAGTTCAGGAATAAAACTGCCGAGGGTACAAACAATCTGGTCGGAAAGCTTGAAATGGACAAAATATTTGTACCGGGGGATAAAGCGCTGGCTGTAATTGATTATGAAGGAGATAATATCAAGTATGTTACACTTATCGATCATTACAGAATCAACCTTGAGCTGATTCTATTCGCAGGCTTTATAATTTTGCTTATTGCATTCGCCGGCTGGACGGGGGCAAAAGCTATTCTCTCCTTTATACTGGCGGTAGTGGTTATGTGGAAGGTACTGGTGCCGGCCCTTCTGAAGGGATGGAGTCCCATATGGATTTCGCTGTTTATTGTGGCTTTTCTTACAATAGTAATAATTACGCTGGTCGGGGGCTACAACAGGAAGTCTTTCGCGGCAATAGCAGGCACTCTGTCAGGTACGTTATTGAGCTGTGTTTTGGCGGTTATATTCGGAAACCTGTTTAAAATTCACGGAGCCATAATGGCATTTTCGGAGAGCTTGCTTTATTCGGGCTACGGGCATTTGAATCTGACAGAGATTTTTATTGCCGCAACGTTTATTGCCTCTGCAGGTGCGCTTATGGATGTAGCTGTGGATATTGCAGCCGCTGTGCATGAACTGGTGGAAAAAAATCCTGATATGACTGCAGGAGAAGCAATAAAATCAGGTTTCAATATCGGAAGGGTGGTTATGGGAACAATGACAACTACCTTGCTGCTTGCCTATTCAGGTGGTTATATCGGACTACTTATGGTTTTTATGGCACAGGGAACTCCCATAATAAATATTTTAAATTTGAAGTATGTCTCGGCCGAGATATTCCATACCCTTGTGGGAAGCTTCGGACTGGTGGCGGTAGCTCCTCTGACAGCCGTAATATCCGGTGTGATGTTTACGGGGAAGGACAGTGTGAAATCACCTCGCGGACAGGTGGATTCAGGCGAAAATCTACCACTGTGATCAGATAACCGGTAAAATAAAAAAGAGCTTTAAAACCAGTAAATTAACAGGTTTTAAAGCTCTCTTCCGACTTATATTTTTTTTCTGCTCAATATTGGTATATTCAGAACATAGATTCCTGTTGCAAGGGAAAGACAAGCGCCAATATGTGCTATTGGGTTGGGATTAAAAATAATCAGGTAAAAGAAATCAATCAAAAGTTTGCGCAGCATGGGAATAGGTATAAATACGCTGATAATAGCGGCAATTATCAAATCAACCACCCAACCCCACCAGAAAGTCTGGATAGCAGTCAAAGTGTGGAAGGCAACTCCTAAAAGCAGATAAAATGCAAATTGCCTGAAAAATGCAAATATTATTCCGCTGCCGGTCCACCCGAATATGTCGATTATATCAAAAATTTCAACCACCGGGCCCAGCATTCTGTCAATTGTCAGGTTCAGCACGAGGATTATCACTGAGAGAACCGCGGAGAAGATAATATAATTTATTGCACAGGCCCAAAAAAAGTCGGCCTTTTTGCCGTTCAAGTGCATCAGTCTGCTGAAATTGACTGAAGGTATCAGTATGGCAGCAAGTATTATCACCAATATAAGCATATTACCTTCGCTGACTTGACTGCTGTCGGGAGTATTCAGCAGGTACCTGATAAATATCTGTATTATCGAGCTGGCGAATGATAACAGCGCAACCAAATAAGCTATCCAGGTAGTTTTGTAGAAGTTTATACGCGTTATTGCACAAATGCTTTTCAAATTAGTTTTCATCTTTATCTTCTCCCCCTCCGACAATATTTACAAAGAACTCCTGCAGTCCCAGCGACTGAAGCTTTACATTTTCAGCAGGTGTGATTCTGTCTCCGAAGATATAGGCTGTGGAATAGCCGCCCAGAGTTTTTTCTCCGATAACATTTAGGCCTTTTGCAGCTTTTTTTACATCATTGCTGGGACCGGTCAGAGAATATGCTTTTTCATCGATATCATTTATGTTTGAGTGAAGCAGGATAGACCCTTCATCTATAATGATTATATCTTCGGCAACTCTTGATATCTCATCTATTAAATGGGTTGAAACAATGATAATTCTCGGATTGTATTCAAAACTTAACTGGAGCATCTCATAGAAACGTTCACGCATTATGGCATCAAAACCAAGTACGGGTTCATCAAGTATAACTACTTTTGCCCTGCTTGCAAGACTTAACAGTGTTGTGAACATGGTCTGCATACCAAAGGACAGCTGTTTATATTTCTTGTTTTTATCCAGTTTGAATTTCTTCATCATGTTTTTTGCATATTCCATATCAAACTCGGACTGAAGGCTGTATGCAAGGTCAAGCAGTTTTCCGATTCGCATGTTAAACTGTGAAGCCCTGCTTTCAATAAAATTCACGCATTCCGGCATGTTAAAGGTTGACACTTTTTTATCATTGACAGATACATAGCCCCCGGTGGTATTAATGTGTCCTGCAATGAGCTTCAGAAAGGTTGTCTTCCCGGCACCGTTCCTTCCCAGCAGGCAATAGATTTTGTCCCGGCTTATTTCCAGATTGATGTCATCCAGTGCTATAGTGCTTCTGTATTCCTTTGTTACGTTAGAAAACCTGATCATCACCATTCTCCTTTATCATATTAATAATATCTTCCTTTGAAATACCCAGCTTACGAGCTTCGGAAAGCATTGACGATATGGTATTGCTATAGAATTCATCTTTTCTTTTTTGAAGTATTTTTGATTTGGCCTCTTTGGTTACGCACATTCCGATTCCTCTTTTCTTATATAAAATACCTGCATCTGTCAGTAAACTTATACTTTTAACAGCTGTAGTGGGATTAACTGAAAGCAGCCTTGAAATCTGAGTTGTTGAAATAATTATGTCATCGGTCTTATAAACATCTGTTATTATATCGTCTTCGATCATTTCCATTATCTGTATGAATATAGGCTTTTCACTATTCAAAAATGTAACTCACCTCCATAGTTATTTGGTTGATGATTTAACTCACTAACCAAAATATAGCATAAACAATTTTATTTGTAAAGAGTAACTTATTTCAGCTTGACTAAAATAATATCCGGGTATGATATAATTGAATCTATCCTGATAAAGTTAAGCAAAATTAATATGAATATATTTTATA
>JAEVZU010000168.1 GCA_023392075.1 Bacillota bacterium
ACCAGCTGCAATCTCTCTTTGGCTACATCCTTTGACGGTTTAGATCTGCCAAAGATCTTTGAAAAATCAATCAGCATACCCTATTCCTCCTTATGTAGTTTTAAATCCTAACATTTTTTTGAATTTGTTAAAAATGCTGTCATCAGTTTCAAGGTTAAGAATAGGCACCTCTTCTCCCTGAATTCGTTTTGTAACATTTCTGTAAGCTTGTCCGGCCAAGGATTTTTCGTCGTTTACTGCAGGCTCACCTCTATTTGTGGAAATAACTATTTTCTCATCATCAGGGATAACACCTATCAAATCAATGGCTAAAATATCAATAATATCATCAATACTCATCATATCCCCGCGCTTTACCATGTCAATCCTGACTCTGTTGATAAGCAATTTGGGATTTCGTAATTCATTGGCCTCCAGGAGCCCTACAATCCTGTCCGCATCTCTAACTGCGGAAACCTCCGGTGTTGTAACAACAATAGCCCTGTTTGCACCGGCTATTGCATTCTTGAAGCCCTGTTCAATACCTGCCGGGCAGTCAATGATTATGTAATCAAATTCTGCTTTTAATTCATTAATCAAATTAATCATCTGTTCTGGAGTTACAGCTGACTTGTCCCTTGTCTGAGCTGCTGGAAGAAGATATAGACCTTCGTATCTTTTATCCTTTATCAATGCTTGTTTTACTCTGCATATGCCTTCTACGACATCAACAAGATCATATACTATCCTGTTTTCCAAACCCATAACAACGTCGAGATTTCGAAGTCCTATATCAGTGTCGATCAGTACAACCTTGTGACCCGCCAATGCCAGGCCTGTACCAATATTGGCAGTTGTTGTGGTTTTTCCAACGCCGCCTTTCCCAGATGTAATTACAATTACCTCGCCCATACAGCTTGCCTCCAATTCTTGTCGAAGAAAAATGATATTTACAAATATTTACTTATTATTAATTTAAAGTTATACACATTAAACTATATATTTGTTTTAAAGTTTTGTCAACTTATCTTAACGTCAATCCGTATAGTTTATAACACTTATGTGTTACGGATTGACGTAGGTAAAAACCTCTCTACAAAGAGCATATCTCCCTTAACGTAAGCCAGTTCCGGAACTTGATTGGCACCCGCACCCTTTTCATCTGGAGGTCTGGTTATTATATCGGCAATTCTCAGCTGCGTGGGATTAAGTCCAAGAGCTGCAACGATTGCTTCCTTATTTCCGTCACTCCCTGCATGAACAACCCCTCTGAGCAAACCCATTACCACAATATTTCCCGTAGCCTCGATTACTGCTCCCGGATTGACATCTCCAAGGATGACAAGATTGCCGTCAAAGGTAATGAGTTGACCGGATCTTACTGTTCCGCGGTAAAACTTTGTCTTCCCCTCTTCTATTCCTTTGAAAAACATATATTTTTTGATCTGGTTATTTCTTTCAGAACTTGACGGATTGCTTTTCGGACTTACACTGCTGTTGTCAACTATCTCCTCATCAAAGGATAATATAGTTGCACCGCTTTCTCTCTTTAACAGCTCATGCAGCTGACTTTTTTCGGTCTCGTTCAGTACTCTGCCTCTATATCTGACAGCCAGTTTTGCACCCCTGAAAAATTTCCCCGCGCTTTCAATTTTCAGGCGCATACTGTCAACAACTTCTTCAAAACCGGCTTCCGGCTTTATTATTATTGTAAGGCCGTTAACTGTTCCCTTGAAAGTTACCGTATTTTCAGACATATAATTTTAATCTCCCAATTGAATTATTTAGTTAATTCCACTATATCGCTCTTTATTTCAATATCCTGAATATTAGAACCTTTATTGTCAAAATATGCTTTCAAAATATCTTTGGCAATGGGTGCCGTATACGCTCCAAGTACGCCTTTTTCAACAACCACCGCAACAGCTATCTCAGGTTTGTCTGCCGGAGCATAGCAAATGAATAAAGCATTTGAGGAGCGGGTCTGATTTGTCGATTCGGTCTCAGCTGTACCCGTTTTACCTGCAACCTTTATAGGAAGCAATTCGTTAAATGCATTGGCGGCCGTACCTCCTCTGTCTTCAGAGTTGGCAACGGCAATCATGCCTTCCTGTATTATTTTCATATTTTCCTTTTTCACAGGCAACAGCTCATATTCCGGTTTTGTCTCTGTTACTATGGAACCGTCATACTTTACAACTCTTTTTATAATATGAGGTTTAAAACGTTTACCTCCATTTGCAATTGTTGCACAGTAATTAGCCAGTTGAATAGGCGTAAAACTGTTATCGAACTGCCCGATAGAGGACTGTGCCGTATCGGCTTTTCCAAATATATAAGGACTGTAGGTCTTCTTATATGCTTTTGATGAAAGTATTCCCTTGTTTTCCCCCAGCAGATCGATTCCTGTTTTTTGGCCCAGGCCAAATTTTGTGGCCCATTTGTCTATGTTGTCTATACCGACTTTTACACCAAGATTATAAAAATACGGGTTACAGGATTTTTGAATTGCCTGTATCATATTAACCCACCCCAAACCGGCTCCGTAAGTACGGAACTCGATAGATGCCAGACGCAATCCATCATAGACTTCGTAACCTTGATCGAAATACTTTTCATAAGGATTTACTTTTCCTTCCTCCAGACCTGCAATAGCCACCATAGGCTTGAAGGTAGACCCCGGAGTATACGCACCTGATATTGCACGGTTAAGTTCAGAAGTAGTTTTGCTTTTTCCTGAATTCAGTGCTCTAATTGCATCCTGCGCAGCTTTATCCTCCGGACCCGCCAGGTAAATGGAAGGGTCGTAGCTGGGATAGCTGGCCATGGCAAGAACTTCTCCTGTATTGACATCAATGGCTACCGCAGCACCTGCATCTGCATCTTTAAAGTTCCTTGACTGAGGTTTTTGTCTTATTAATTTAATATTCTTCTCAAGTGATTCAATTGCAACCTTCTGCAATCTCATATCAATGGTAAGAACAACATCACTGCCCGGCTTGACAGCCTCTTCACTTATGGTTTTTATTTTTCCGTTATCATCTATTTCAATTTTTCTATAGCCGTTGGTGCCTCTCAAGTAACCCTCGGCAGTGCGCTCCATACCCGTTTTCCCGATAATGTCATCAGGTTTGTAGCCCTCATCGGCACGATTGGCCAATTCTTCCTCACTTATAGTCCTGACATAACCTATCAGGTGTGCGGCATACTCTGCATCGATGTATTTTCTGCTGGGAACCAAATCTACTATTGCTCCCGGAAATTCATCCGTTCTCTCTTCTATTTCGGCCACTGTTTTAGCATTGATGGACTCTGCAATGACTGGATTATTGTTGGTGAGGATTTCAAACCTCAGCGTTATTATTTTGTATATCTCCGGTTCCTTGTATTTTTCAGTATCTATTTCAAATACGGTATCACGGAAATATTCATAAAATTCTTCCGGATCCGAATCCTGATCCAGATTGGAGAACTTATAACCTGTGGCATTACTCAGCACCTTGATTCTATCCTTGCTGTTTTTAAGCATTGTACCGAATTTAACAGGTTTTTCGCTTAAATACTTTGAAAAAGTATTGTTATACTTATCACCGTTTTTCTCCAGTATCTTTATCAGCTTGTACACCATATCATTCATTTCTTCGGAAGGTTTGCCGGCATTCATCAGCGTTAAATAGTAACTCGTAGAGTTGACAGCTATAGGCACCCCGTATCTGTCAACTATATTTCCTCTCTCGGCAAAAATTGTACTTGTTCTCAGATTATAGACCTGAGATTGTGTGTAATAATTTTCGCCCTGTACAAGCTGTAAATTTGCAAGCTGATAGATAATTACAGCAAAAATCAATACCAGTACTATACTTACAATAGTATGTCTGTCCTTAAAAAAACGTTTCATTCTTTCAACCACCACTCAATATACTCCATATTTTAATTTCATTAATATTTGTTTTTTGCATCCATACCTGCAAATCTTCTGTTTATTCTGACAATCAGGAAGAATATTATCATACCTAATACTGTGTTTATGGCAGCTTCGGGCAGGATAATATCACTAAGGCTTTCTATGTAGTTCATTCTAAGTCCCAGGGCATATGATACCAAAATAACCGCCGATTCAAACAATATGGTTGAAATAAAAGTACATATGGCCATTATGAAAATATTCTCTTTAAAAAACCTCTTGTTTATATTTCCAAGGGATATACCAAGCAGCATGCCTATCAAAGCATGATAGCCAAGTGCAACCCCGATTACCGCATCCAGGCACAGCCCCGCAAAAAACCCCACAGTTCCGCCCTGGTTTCTTCCTTCCAGCAACGCAATACTCACTATCAGTATGATTATCAGATTGGGCCTTACCCCGAAAATTTCAATGAAGTTCAGGAAGGTTACCTGAGTAGTAACAAATATAAATATAAGTATGGTGTAAATAACTATTCTTGCTCTCATTTATCGGTAATCTCCATTTCTGAAGATATGGCAGTCATATTCTTTTTCAGAATCACTACCTGGCTGAGCCGTCTTAAATCTACAGCCGGCTGTATAATAGCATACCTGTCCAGATCACTCTCACCGGTTCTTACTTCTTTTACTGTTCCTATTATTATACCCTTGGGATAAATCCCTCCCATTCCTGAGGTTTCTATCACGTCACCCTGAGTAAGGTCAAGGTCGTTAGGAATATATAACAGTTTACAGAGACCCTCCTTACCAAGCTTCAAATCGCCTTTAACTACAACCAGATCCCCGCTTTTGGATACAATTGCACTTGCTGCACTGCCATCTTCAATTATACTTGTTATTTTTGAAGAAAACGGCTGTGAGGAGGTTACCTTTCCAACCAGACCCTTGCTTGTAACCACGGGCATATTATAGGAAATCCCGTTTGCTACTCCCTTATCCACCAGGAATATATTAAAAAGGTTTCCAGAATCCTTGGCAATAACATTGGCCCCAGCCATATCGATGTCATCAAGCTGATCCTTCAGCTTCAGAACATTCTTCAGATTGTCATTTTCAGTCTTAAGCCTTACATACTCGGTCCGCTCATTGTTCAATTTGTCGATTTGTTCCTTTAAAACCTTGTTTTCGGCCCTCAAAGCCTCTACATCGTTAAACAGACCCACACCAGCCTCAATTTCCTGGCCCGCATAAGTGAATACTTTTTCAATTGAGGTAAACGGAATTGAAATAAGATTTCCAAACCAGTTTACACTACTCAATGGATTTATTGTAAGACCTATGGTTACAATAAGTACCAAGGTTACTATTAATACTATCAGCGCCCTATTTTTAAAATACTTCAAGGAATACTTCTCCTCTCTAACCCCTTAAAACTTCCACAAAATTATTTCAATCTTTTTGGTGAAAGCAAAACTTTTTTTAAGGTTTCTATTTCCTCCAACACCTTACCTGTACCCAAAACAACACAATCCAAAGGTCTTTCGGCAATTGATACGGGCATTCCTGTTTCCTGTTTGATCAATTTGTCAAGACCGTCCAACAGTGCACCGCCGCCTGTAAGCATAATGCCTCTGTCCATTATATCAGAAGCAAGTTCGGGAGGAGTTTTCTCAAGTGTATACTTTATTGAGTCTATAATGGCATTAACAGGTTCCCTTAATGCTTCGTTTATTTCTGAAGAAGTTATTTCAATGTTCTTTGGAAGTCCTGTTATCAGATCTCTTCCTCTGATATTCATTCTTTCCTCCTTGGTCTTTGGAAAAGCCCCGCCTATTGTTACCTTTATTTCTTCAGCAGTTCTTTCACCTATCATCAGGCTGTATTCTTTTTTGATATAATGAACTATTGCCTCATCCAGTTCATCTCCGGCTACTCTCAAGGATTTGCTGGTTACTATTCCGCCCAGTGAAATAACTGCCACCTCACTAGTGCCTCCTCCAATGTCGACGACCATACTGCCGGAAGGCTCCTCAACGGGTAATTCCGCACCTATTGCAGCCGCCATGGGTTCCTCTATCAGGTAAGCTTCCTTGGCTCCTGCCTGAAGAGTAGCATCTTCAACAGCTCTCTTTTCAACCTCTGTTACCCCCGAAGGTACACATATAACTACCCTTGGTTTGTTAAACACGCCGTTTGACATGGCTTTTTTTATGAAATACTTTATCATGCTCTGGGTAATGTCAAAATCTGCAATAACGCCATCTTTCATAGGCCTAATGGCGACAATGTTACCCGGAGTACGTCCGATCATTTCCTTTGCTGCCTCGCCTACGGCCAGCACTTCATTATTTTTTATATTAACAGCAACCACCGAAGGCTCTCTAACAACTATACCCTTTCCTTTAACATGTACCAACGTATTTGCTGTCCCCAAATCTATTCCAATATCCTTTGCAAACAAACTCATTCTAGTCTCCTATCTGCGTGCCGAACGCCATTTTTTTAGTTAGGAAAAGTAACTATATGTATCCCTTTTCCTTGAAGCTGACAAATTTGCCGTCACCAACCACTATGTGATCCAATACTTTGATCCCCAATATACTGCCGGCTTTCTCCAGCCTCTGGGTAGTCTGTAAATCCTCCGCACTTGGTGTGGGATCACCGCTGGGGTGGTTATGGACAAAAATTATGCTGTTGCTTCCGTATTTTACTGCTTCGCTGAATACTTCTCTTGGATGGACGATGGAGGAATTAAGGCTGCCCATTGAAACATCCACAATTTTTATTATTTGATTTTTTGTATCGAGTAATAATGTTTTAAAAATTTCTTTTTTTAAATACCGCATTTCTTCCATCACTAGATTATTTACGTCATTAGCATTTTTTATAGTATGGTGAAGCAGTCCGTCATTTGTAGCCACTCTCTTGGATAACTCAAGAGCCGCCTTTATCTGGATAGCTTTAACTCTGCCTATCCCCTTTATCTTTTTCAGTTGTTCAATGGACAAGTTGTTTAAAGAAGACAGCCGTCCGTCATGAGACAGCCTTAATACATGCTGTGCCAGTTCAACTGCAGTATAAGACTTTGTTCCGGTCTTAATTATTACGGCAAGCAGTTCCGCATTTGATAAATGCTCCGCACCTACAACTTCAAGTTTTTCGTATGGTCTTTCACCTATCGGAAGTTCCTTGATCTTCAGTCTTTCCATACTTTACTCCCATATGCATATATTGCACGCAAACAAATAGTATTTATTGCCCCTGAGTTTTATATACTCAGATTTTTTAAATTTATGCTATGACCTAATTGTTCAAACATACATGACAGCCTGTAAATTGGGAGACCCATAACGTTAAAATAATCTCCTTCTATCTTTTCCACCAGCAGGGAGCCATAGCCTTGAATACCGTAAGCACCGGCCTTATCAAAAGGTTCTTTTGTAGCAATATATGCCAGAAGAAACTCTTCCGGCTTTTTTGCTATTTTAACCCTGGTGGTTTCAAATTCGCACAGGGTTTTCATATCGCTTGTTCTGCACAGACAAACTCCGGTAACGACTTCATGCCATTCACCATTAAGATTTTTAAGCATTTCAAAAGCTTCCTGCTCATCCTTTGGTTTACCTAAAAGTTTATTGTCCTTAACAACGATAGTATCCGCCCCGATTACTAAACTGTCATGCTTTGTCTGTGTAGCAATATCGATGCATTTTTGCTTTGCCAAAGAGACTGCCACCTGATGGGAATCCAGTTTCTGATCCATTTTCTCATCTACATTCGAAGGGGATACTGTAAATCCAAGTCCCATCTGGGTCAATAACTGCTGCCTTCTCGGAGACGCTGAAGCTAATATTATTCTATCCATTTTTTCACCATATTTTATTTTTTCATATCTTTACACTAAGCGACAAACGCAGCCATATTTATTATATATTTTTATAGCTGATTTTTCAAATAAAAAGCTAGGTAAAAATTTATATATATTATCTGTAAAAAGCTTATTTTTTATTAAAGGCGTGATTGTATAAGGTTAAAAATGGCTTTGTACTTAAATATTACATCTTTTATTATGAATAATATTAATAAATATCACTTCTCAATTCGGGTTTTTAGAAGTATAATATAGTAAAACTATATTCATCAGTCGAATTACGCAAGTTTTCAGAGGTGTATTAAAAATTGATATGGTTAAATAAAGTTATCGGAGAGTTGGTGATTATATGAGAATTGAAAAAATTAATGAAAATGTATTGAAGGTCACAATAACACTCAATGATCTTGAAGAAAGAAATATTGATTTAGGCTCTTTGAATTATAATTCGCCTGCAGCTCAGGAACTATTCTGGGATATGATGGAGAAAGCCGAAGAGGAGTATGGCTTTGCTTCAGGTGAATCCCAGCTCATATTCGAGGCTTCTCCTGAAAATGAGGACGGTTTTGTTGTAACTATTACAAAAGTTGATGCCGATGGGGAATTTGAATCAATCCAAAAATATATAAAAAGCAAATATAAGAATTCGGAACTAAAGCAAAAGAAAAAGAAAAGCAAGGTGTGTTCAACCTTGAAAATATATTGCTTCAACAATCTGGATGATGTGTGCAGGCTGACTAAACGTGTTGTTACCGTCTATCAGGGGGAAAGCGCCCTGTTCAGGTGCCGTGAAAGTTATTATCTCCTTCTCAGCGGTATTTCTACAAGCTCGCAGTCTCTGGAAATTATAATGTCCGAATATTCTGTTTTAGTTGGGAATCCGGGATTTTTTGAAGGCTATCTTAACGAGTACGGTGAAAAGATAATAAGCGACAATGCAATAGAAACTTTAAATACTTATTTTTAGATTGTTCATTAACATATGAATACAGAAGACATAATAAGGCTTCCCCGGTTGAGGAAGCCTTTTATATGTTTATCTGTTATTCATAACCAATTCTATTACTTTACCATTTGACTTTGCTATTTCAAAAACAACATCATCTATAACGGTATTTTCTTCTATCAGTGTATTCCCGTCGTTATCAAAAATTGCTTTGGTAGCAACCTTACCGTTAAGATATTCACGGTGTTTTGTTTCCATCATATCCGATACGGCTTCGGACTGAATATCTTCTCCGGCAGGAATACCACCGGTAATGTCATCTATAGCTGCAGTCTCAAAATTTTTTTTTTCTGAATCGGCATTTTCGCCCAAAGCCAGGTCAGATGCTCTGTCCAGTAATCTGGCTTCCACATCTTCCTTTACAACTACCAGATTTCTTCCGAAGGTAATGATGCTGTCCCTTGGTATAATTCTGATGCTCTTTTGCGTAATATCGGCAATATACTCAAGTCCTACGATTGAACAATTATCTTCCTCGTTAATATATATATCCCCGATTTCACCTATCAAACGGCCCTTTTTGGTAAGTACCTTTGTACCCTTAACCTGGATATTTTTTTGCAGAAGATCAATAGCAGCCGGTATTTTACTTATATCGTTAATGGCATCTTCATTTTCTATTGTCAATGCGTATTCACCGATTCCCAGTACATATTCTGTTGGAATAACCTTAGCACTTAGTATTTGAATACCGCTATCAACAACAACATAATCAATAGCACCTTTTTCAGCATTGATTATAACAGTTTTGACTTTACCAACCTCAATACCGTCTGATATGCTGATTATAGGTAAGCCTACTATTTCCTTCGTCTTTTTCATTTTTAAAAGTACCCCCTCAAATTCCTAAAAATCTTTTTTTGCTGAATAAATTATTTTAGGTTTTTAATAATTTCTTCTTTTATATCAGGCCTAATAACTGATCCATATCTCCCAACAATTCCTTCCAGTATGCTCTGCGCCAGTTCAGTGAGACCCAGCTGCTTATAAAGCGCGCATACGTCCAATACTATCCAGAAAATCATTTCTTTGTCAGGCCCATGAGAAAGAGCCTGCAAATAATATTCCAGAGCCTGGTCCTTTCTGCCCCTGTCCTTGCTTTCAAACGCCTTTTCAACAAGTGACCACGCAGTCATTTCAACTTCACCCGTTTTTTCAGTTTCCAATTGCGAAACGCTATAAATAGTTATATCATAAGTATCTTCAATAGTATCTTCAATTCTGTCGGATTCACTGCCGTCATTATCCGATAATTTTATTCCATCTATTAATTCTTCATGGCTGACAATATCAACAGCAGCTGTTGTTAAAGTTTCAACCTGCTCCGCGATTTTTAAGCTGCCGTCATCCGTTTCCTCTGCGTGTGACTCGGACATATCTGCTTCAGCTATATCCGCCTTTACCATATCTGTCTCAGTTACATTGCCCTCATCAGTGCCTGTGCTGCCGATTTCAAAATTATCTGCCTGTTCGGAAACATTAAAATCATTAACCACAACAGGCTCTGCAACTGCTGCAATGGTTACGGCAGTTTCTGCCACAATATTTTCAAAACCGCCAGAAATTTCCAGCGAAGAGATTCCATTCTCACAATTTTCTATTCCCATTGTATCAATTATTTGATTAGTGTCAACTGGTTTTTTCAACTTATTTTCTAAATTATATTCATTTTTTACATTATCTTGCATTAATATGCTTGGATTTCCATATTCTGCAGCCGTTTTTTTGAAAAATCCCTCGGTCACATTTTTAACACTGCTGAAAAATTTATCAATATAAATACCGCAATCTATGGAAGAAAATTTCTTCGGGATTACAATTGATATAACCATGCTTAATATGCAGATAAATATTAAAAATATAAGTAAAACAACCAGCAAAGACAATACCAACAAAATTTTCTTGTTAATATTAATGCTTTCACTCAGGGATAATAACATGAATTTAACAGCAGGGTTAAAGGAAAACCCCAAAACTATGGAACCTGCTGTTATGGAAAACAATATTCCGAGATTTAATTCTTTTGCCCTGTAAAGCAAATAAAACGCTGTCAATGCAGTAACCAAAATGGTAATAACAACCGAAATCCCATAGTAGGACATAAACCCCTCCAGAATGTACGCCGTATTTTATCCTTTGTAACGTAAAATTATGTAATTTTAGACTAATAGTCTTTATTCGATATAAATCAACAAAATTCCTTCTATTTTTTTTCATAATTAATAAGCTTATTAACTTTTTCTGTCAGAAGGCAATAAAAACCGGCCTATAGCTAAGAGCCGGCCGATTTCTTCATGATTTATCAAGCTTTAGTCAACGCATTTTTGAGCACAGTTTTCATATCCGAAGCACAAATAAATTTTAAAGAGCTTCTAACATTTTCCGGTATCTCATCAATATCCTTCTTGTTATCTATGGGAAGAATAATTGTTTCAATGCCTGCCCGATGGGCTGCAAGCACCTTTTCTTTCAGACCTCCTATAGGGAGGACCCTTCCTCTAAGGGTTATCTCACCTGTCATGGCAACCTTTCTGTTAACCGGAACACCTGATAAGGCTGAAACCATCGCGGTTGCAAGAGTAATGCCTGCAGATGGGCCATCCTTTGGAATTGCTCCCTCGGGAACATGTATATGAATGTCCCTGTTTTCATAAAAATTTTCATCTATTTTCAATTCCTTGCATTGGGATCTGATATAACTCATTGCAGCTCTTGCAGATTCCTTCATTACATCACCCAAATGTCCGGTCAGTTCCAGCTTTCCATTACCGTTCATCAAATTGACTTCTATGGACAGCGTATCACCTCCGACCGGAGTCCATGCCAAACCGGTCGCAATACCAATCTCATCCTTTTCATTTGCAAAATCAAAGCGATACCTCTTTACACCAAGATACTTTTCAAGGCTGCTTTTTGATACGGCAACCACACGTTTGTTTTCTGAAACCAAGGTTTTTGCAACTTTTCTGCAGACCGAACCTATTTCTCTTTCAAGGTTTCTGACACCTGCTTCCCGGGTGTAATAATTTATGATATCCCTTATGGTTTCTTCGTCGATCTTAATGTTTTTCTGCGTCAGGCCATTGAGCTCGATTTGCTTCGGCAGCAAATATTTCATTGCAATGTTTGCCTTATCCTCTTCAGTATAGCTTGACAGGGGTATGACTTCCATTCTGTCCAGCAATGGCCTGGGAATTGTATCAAGGCTGTTGGCAGTAGTCAAAAATAGTGCATTTGACAGATTAAAGGGCAGTTCGAGATAATGATCTCTGAAGGCGAAATTCTGTTCTGCATCCAGTACTTCCAGCATTGCAGAGGCAGGGTCACCCCTGAAATCACTGCTCATTTTATCTATTTCATCCAGAAGTATCAGCGGATTATTCGACCCGGCCTGCTTCAGTGCGGATATTATCCTTCCAGGCATTGATCCTACATAGGTACGCCTGTGTCCGCGAATCTCCGACTCATCCTTTACACCGCCCAGCGAAATCCTGACATAGTTTCTGTTAAGAGCCTTTGCAATAGATTTTGCAATAGAGGTCTTTCCTACGCCCGGCGGTCCAACCAGGCACAAAATAGGTCCTCTTAGGTTGTTCTTGAGCTTATGGACCGCAAGGTATTCCACAATACGCTCCTTAACTTTTGTCAGTCCGTAATGATCCTGCTCCAGAATTTCCTCCGCTTTTGCAAGATCAATATCCTCCTTGGTGGCTTTATTCCAGGGGAGGTCAAATATCCAGTCAACATATGTTCTTATTACGCTGCCTTCTGCAGAACCCGAAGGCATCTTCAGAAGCCGGTCAAGTTCCTTGAGCACCTTCTTCTCGGCTTCTTCGGGAAGGCCGGCCTTTTCAAGCCTTGCCTTATATTCTTCAACCTCTCCGCTGACTCCGTCCCTGTCACCGAGTTCATTTTGAATAGCCTTCATCTGTTCCCTGAGGTAATATTCCTTCTGAACCTTGTCTATCTGCTTTCTGACCTTTGTATTTATATCCTTTTCGATTTCCAGTATTTCAGTCTCCTGATAAATAATTTTCAGGAGTTTTTCAATTCTTCTCAGAGGGTGGAATTCCGACAAAATTTCCTGCTTTTGCTCAACCTTAAGCGGAATGTTATTTGCAATGATATCCGACACCTGACTGATGTTGTTGATTTCAGCAACGGTTAAAGCCGTATCGGGAGACACTTTTCCGCTTAGCTTCACATAGTCTTCGAAGACTGCAACCAGCCGTCTCTTAAGCGCTTCAACTTCATTTGCCTCGAACTCTTCCTCCACCTGTTCCTCAACAACCTCGACAACGAAAAAAGGTTCCCTCTGAACTATATTTTTTATTTCGGCTCTGCTTATACCTTCAACAAGTACCCTGATAGTATCGCCCTGGAGCTTAAGCAGCTGTTTAACCTTCGATATTGTACCGATATCGTATATATCCTCTTCACCGGGTGAATCGGTGGAAGCATCCTTCTGTGCAACCAGGAAAATCATCTGATCATTGATCATTGCCTCTTCCAGCGCTTTTATGGATTTTTCTCTCCCCACATCGAAGTACAAAGTCATAAAAGGAAATACTGTTAACCCTCTTAGAGGCAACAGCGGTAATGTTTTAGCCATATTTATCCTCTCATTTACAAAAAATAATAAATCTTAAAATTAATGCACACATCAATTGTTATTTATTATTGACATACCCTCTATTGACAACGTATTGTACATTGTCAATAGAGGGTGCGGATCATTAATCACATCTTAGTACAAGACCTCTTTCGGCATCAACGGTTACTACCGAACCTGTCTTCAAAATTCTGGTGGCATTTTCAGCCCCCACTATTACCGGTAAATCAAGAGCCAGACCTACGGTTGCGGCATGGCAGGCCTGCCCGCCTTCTTCAACAATGATAGCCGAAGCCCTTTTAATGACCGGCAGCATTTCATTATTTGTAAAAGGAGCCACCAAAATATCTCCGTCCACGAATATATCAAGTGCTTCCCTGGCTGTCTGAGCCACACACAATTGGCCTGTGACAGATGCATCACCTATCCCCGTTCCCTGCACTAATACTTTACCCACAATATGAACTTTCAATGTATTTGTAGTTCCGCTGATACCAGCCGGTACTCCGGCGGTAATTACAGCCAGTTCGCCGTTTTTTACCAGGCCTGATTCAAGAGCTTTTTCAATCCCCATATCAAACATCTCGTCGGTAGTATTGGCAACAGGTACCAGGTAAGGCAGCACTCCCCATGAAAGGCTGAGCTGTCTCTGCACCTTTGGATTTACAGTGGTTGCAATAATAGGGCACGCAGGACGGAATCTGGAAATCATCCGTGCGGTGTGACCTGACTGTGTTACGGTAATAATTGCAGACGCTTTCAAATCAAGAGCCGTAGTACAGGTTGCATGGCTGATGGCATTTGTAACACTGGTATTGATTTCGGTCTGCTGGGTGGTAAACCTCTTCCAGTAGTCCATGGCACTTTCAGCCTTTTGAGCTATTTTTGACATAACCTCAACAGTCTCCAGAGGATACTTGCCTGCGGCAGTCTCGCCCGAAAGCATTACACCGCTGGTACCGTCATAGATGGCATTTGCAACGTCACTTGCTTCGGCACGGGTTGGTCTTGGATTTCTGATCATGGAATCAAGCATCTGCGTTGCAGTAATAACCGGTTTCCCGTTTCGATAGCACTTTTCAATGATATTTTTTTGGACAACCGGAACTTCTTCAACAGGTATTTCAACTCCCAGGTCACCTCTGGCAACCATTATTCCGTCCGAAACCTTGAGTATTTCGTCGAAATTTCTGATACCTTCCCGGTTCTCAATCTTTGCTATAACCAGAATCTCGCTGCCGCCATTCTTTTCAAGTACTTTTCGAATTTCAATAACGTCGGCTGCCTTTCTTACAAAGGATGCTGCTATTATATCAAAGTCATTTTCAATACCGAATTTTATATCAGCAATATCCTGGCTGGTTAAAGCAGGTAATCTTATATCAACTCCCGGAACATTTATACCCTTATGGTCACCTACTACGCCTCCATTTTTTACTTTACAGTAAATATCCTTATTTTTGATTTCAGTTACCTCAAGTTCAACAAGACCGTCATTGATCAAAATCCTGCTTCCCTTGGACACATCCATATACAGCTCTTTATAGGTGATGGTACAGCTTTTTTCATCTCCGATAATATCTTTATTCACCAGGATAAATTCATTATCTTCCTGTAAAGATACCTGACCGTCTTTAAAATCACCGGTTCTTATTTCAGGGCCTTTCGTATCGAGCAGTAAAGGAATGGGCAATCCCAACTCATTCCGGATTTTCTTGAACAAATCGGCTCTTTGTTTATGCTGTTCATGGTTGCCATGTGAAAAGTTCATTCTGGCTACATTCATTCCGCCAAGCATCATTTTTCTAAGAATTTCTTCATTGTCAGAGGCAGGTCCCAGAGTACATACTATTTTAGTTCTTCTCATAAATTAAGCCCTCCAAAAGCAATTAACTGTTTTTATTGTTGCAAATATATAATTTGAAATCTCCTATAAGCGTCATTGCTAATATTTGAAGATTAAATCGCAAATTTTTCAATATGAAAACATCTAATATGATATTTTATTTTTAACTGATTGTCTACTATATATAATTTTTTAACAAACTTTTAATCTTGTTATACCCTGTATTTTAATATTTAATCTATTATTAAACCAATTGACTTTTTTGTTTCCAGTATTATAATAAGTATTCTGTAAAAAATATTATCATTATTTTTGAGGTTTTTGCAATTATTTTGGGTAAATCTTACATCGGAGGTTATATGAAGAATAAAAAAGCATCTTTTGAGCGCGAACGTTTTTCAACCGGATTGGCAGTCTTTTTTGCAACTCTGAGCTCTACCGTCGGCCTGGGCAATATATGGAAGTTTCCTTATTTAACAGGCAAATACGGCGGCGGAGCTTTTCTGATCATTTATTTTCTATGTGTAATTTTCGTAGCACTGCCGGTTATGATAAGTGAGATGTTCATTGGCAGAAGGACAAGAAAAAATGCCATTGGAGCCATAAAAGCCCTGACAAAAAAGCCATTTTGGAAAGTTATCGGTTATATGGGAATAGTCTCGGCATTTTTTATTTTGTTCTTTTACAGTGCCGTCGCCGGTTGGGTTTACTCTTATATTTTCAAGGCAATTTCAGGCCTGTTTAAAAATGCTTCCATGGACAGTGTGGAAGGTATATTCGGTGAAACCGTCACAGGACCGCTGCCTCCGATCATATGGCAGATTGTTGCAATTGCGGTTGTATCAACAATTTTGCTTTTTGGAGTAAAAAAGGGGATAGAAAGAATTACCAAGCTGCTTATGCCAGTCCTGCTCATACTGATTATTATTTGTGATATCAGGGCATTACTGCTTCCCGGAGCCATGGACGGAATAAAGTTTTTGTTTAATGTGAATTTTTCCAGTATGACAAAAGAAGTGATTTTGATGGCCCTTGGGCTCTCATTTTTCAAGCTCTCACTTGGAATGGGCACTATCATTACCTATGGCAGTTATTTTACCTCTGATAATAATATGTTTGCAACCTCCGGCAAGGTTGCCCTGGCTGATACTATAGTATCACTGCTGGCAGGAATAGCCGTGTTCCCTGCCGTATTTTCCTTCGGCATGAAGCCTGAGCAAGGCCCCGGACTGCTGTTTATGACAATTCCTCTGGTATTTTCAAAAATACCTCTGGGAGGATTGCTTGTAGTTCTGTTTTTCATCTTAACTGCAATTGCGGCCACAACTGCGATGATGTCAATATTTGAGGTGGTTATAACCTTTATAACTGAGGAACAAAAGCTTTCGAGAAGGAAAGCGGTTATAATTACTGCAGTAATCGTAATGATTTTTGGCTTTCCGTCAGCTCTGTCTGCAAATAATACAAGCGTTTTCAGCAATATTAAAATATTCGGACTTACCTTCTTCAATTTCTTTGACAGTGTCTCCTCAAATATTCTCCTGCCGTTGGGCGGACTGCTCATAGTAATTTTTGTAGGATACTTTTTAAATAAGCGGGATGTTGCCGAAGAGCTTTCCAACAGAGGTACTTTGAATAATGGCAGTCTGATTAAGACTTATCTTTTTCTATTGAGATTTATCACACCTGTACTGCTTTTGATTGTGTTCTTAAGCATGATCGGAATTATTTAATCAACCTCTATAAATGGATTTCTAACAGGGGCTGATGTTGAGTGTTCTGCGACAGCCCCTGTATTAGAAATACAATTTTATCTTTCTTCCATCGGGATAAACGGCTGCAGTTTTGAAATACTCTTGTAGGCAGGTCTGATTATTTTCTGCATGCATACGACCTCTTCAATCCTGTGTGCGCACCAGCCGACTATCCTTGCAACAGCAAACAAAGGAGTAAACAGTTCGGTGGGAATTCCCAATGCATTGTAAACAAAGCCCGAATAAAGATCCACATTGGCACAGATGTTTTTGGAAGTCCCCTTTTTTGCCGAGAACACATCTGGACCTATTCTCTCTACGGCATCATAAAGGAGAAATTCCTTTTCACGTCCCTTTTCTATTGCAAGCTGATGAGCCTTTTCCTTAAGAAGTGTGGTTCTTGGATCGGACAAGGTGTATACCGCATGACCCAAACCATAAATCAGGCCGGCTTTATCAAACACTTCCCTGTTCATCATTCTTGTCAAATAATTCTTTACTTCATCATCATCCGTCCAGTCAGATACATTTTCCTTGATGTTTTCAAGCATCTGCATTGCCTTTATATTTGCACCGCCGTGTTTCGGCCCTTTAAGAGACCCGACTGCCGCTGCGATTGCAGAATAAGTGTCGGTTTCGGTTGAAGAAACAACTCTGGCGGCAAAGGTGGAATTATTTCCTCCGCCGTGTTCAGCATGCAATACAAGCGCAAGGTCAAGAATCTCTGCCTCGGTCCTGGTATATTTATTATCAGGTCTGATCATATGCAGTATGTTTTCTGCTGTGGACAGGTCAGGTCTCGGCATGTGAATATAGAGACTCTGTCCGCCGTAATAGTGGGATTTGGCCTGAAAGCCATAAGCCGCCATTGTAGGAAAACGGGCAATAAGTTCTATACTCTGCCGCAATAAATTCTTTGGTTCAATGCTGTCGGGATCATTATCATAGGAATATGAAACCAGTACGCTTCTTGCCAGCTTGTTCATTATATCCGAGCTTGGAGCCTTCAGAATCATATCCTCGGTGAAACCGTTGGGAAGGGCCCTCAGATCCCCCAGCAGCCGGTTGAATTCATCCAGCTGCTCCATGTTCGGAAGCTTTCCAAACATGAGCAAATAGCAGACTTCTTCAAAGCCAAACCGGTGTTCATTCTGAAAACCCCTTACCAGGTCAACAACATCAATGCCCCTGTAAATAAGGCTGCCTTCATCTTCCTTTCTCTCACCTTCATAAAGGACATAACCATGCACTTCTCCTATTTCGGTGAGACCGACCAGCACGCCTGAACCGTCGCTGTTTCTAAGGCCTTTTTTTACATTATATTTACTGAAATACTCCGCATCTATTTTATTTACATCATCTATAGCACTTACCATTTTTTCTACGTAAGCATTTAATCTCTGTTCCATAGCATCCTCCTAAATGTCTTATGAAATATTGAATAATCCAACTATTCATATTTCACTGAAAAACTACCCCAATTGTATAATACTTCTTTAAATATTGCAAGTTGTATTTGTTAAAAAATCATCATACCTGTTGCCAGTGTTTTACTGTTATTAATATTACTAACCAATGCAATATATATTCCGGAAATTTACATTTTGCCGTGATTATCCGACCAAAAAAGCATATAAGCAAACCCCAGGAGATTTGCTTATATGCTTTATATCAATTGACATATATTTCCAAGTCGACAAATAAAGCCCGTCCTGTTACTGACCGCAGCACTTTTTGTATTTCTTGCCGCTTCCGCATGGACAAAGGTCATTTCTGCCTATTTTATTGCTTACCGCCATCCTTGAAGTTCTAAACTCCTTGGTTATATCTTTTCTGGCATCTTCGGACAGGATATTGTCCCATTCGGGCAGATTGTAAAGCCAGTCAGCTTTTGCATCCAGCATATTAAAATAAAGCTTTTCATAATCTATTTCAACATCAATTATACTTGCTTCCTCCAGCGAATCCAGGTCAACCTCATTTACCAAACTGGTGTTTATACCGTCCAAAAAGCCTATGAAGGTAACAGAATCCATATTGAAGGAGCCTGCAACTTCGGACAGCTGACCTTTTACGGTTTTCAGGTTATTTGCCAATATATAAGCATAGTTGTCTTTTTCTTTTAAGAAATAGTCCTTCCAAAAAGCTTCATTTTCTTGTGGAGTTCTTTCTTTATCAGCGATTTCCCTCCACTGATCATTTAATGTCATAACAATTACTCCTTTTCGATTAAATCAAAGTATTGCTCGCAGCATTTAACATACACCAAATGTAATAAAAAGACGCCTGCGGCTATCAATCCCAAGGAATCCGACGGAAAATCCCATTTATCAAAACATTCAATTTTTCAGAGCAGGAAACCTGCATAATACCGTTAAATTTCATATCAGCCTAAGCATATTTCCATAAAAAAGTTAACTTTCCGAATGGACTCCATGGTATTATACCATAGGAAAAAGTGTGCCGCAAGTCCGACACAAAACGGGGATTACAAAACAATCCGCCGGAGTCTCAATATTTATGTTAACCCTTTATATTAATAGAGCATATATTAATATAGAATCACAATTTCTAAAAATTTTTCAGGTATGGTGGTGAAATTATGACAAATGAAAGTTTCTATTACACCGAAGATTATCTGGACGAAAGGCAGATACCCGGTAAATCATATATAAGAGTTTTTCATGCTGCCCCAGGTGCTCCCGAGGCTGATATTTATGCGAATGGAACGATTATCGCGCGCAGGATTGCCTATGGACAGTTTACGGATTACATTTCCGTTGATGCAGGAACATATAACATTGAAGCCTTTCCGGTCGGCTTGCAAACCTCTCCCATCTTAAGAGTAAATCTTCCGGTTGAAGCAGAGAAGGTATATACTCTGGCAGTTATCGGCATTCTTCCCCGGATAGGAATACTGCCGGTAGAAGATGTCTATGAGCCCGTAAACCCTGGCAGGACAAATATAAGATTTGTAAATCTGTCTCCCAATGCTCCGGGGTTAAGCCTGGCTCTGCGGGGAGGCCTGGCGCTTTTTTCAGACATCAGCTACACCGAGGTCAGTGATTACAGGGCAATGCTTCCCGGCCGGTACAATTTGATTGTTACTCCCACCGGAACACCCACTGTGGTTGTCAATCTTCCGAATGTTACTCTGCGGCCGCGCAGAAATATTACTTTCTATGTTGTAGGAATGTTTGGACAGACTCCTTCTTCCCTGGAGGTATATATCCCATTGGATGGAACTACCTACCTACGGGATTATGACCTGTAAAGATGCTGTTTCAGAACTGAAACAATTTGAAGTACATGTGATGAATATTATAATAGTGCTCAGGTACAGGCTTCAATAAATGAACCGCCACAAAATGCATAAGGTTAAAGGCCTTCCGTTTATTGAAGTTGTACCCGCGCACTGTAATCAATCCAGCTACTATCCAAACATGGATATAAAGAAACCTGCCGCTACAGCAGAACCTATTACCCCTGCTACATTCGGTCCCATGGCATGCATAAGCAGGAAGTTTGCCGGATTGGCCCTCTGGCCTTCAACCTGTGATACTCTTGCCGCCATCGGAACAGCTGATACACCTGCCGATCCGATTAACGGATTTACTTTTCCGCCCGAAATCCAAAACATCACTTTTCCAAATAAAACACCGCCCACAGTACTGAAAATAAAGGCCATCAATCCAAGAAGTATTATTTTGATGGTTTCCGGAGACAGAAACTTTTCACCTACCGTAGTGGCCCCAACTGTAACTCCGAGAAATATTGTCACTATATTGATCAATGCATTTTGCACTGTTGAAGACAATCTTTCAACAACACCGCTCTCCCTGAACAGATTGCCAAGCATCAGAAGTCCGATTAAAGGAGTTGCCGAAGGCAGAAGCAGGCACACCAGGATGGTTACAGCTATGGGGAAAATAATTTTCTCTTTATTGGATACTTCTCTTAATACCTCCATCTTTGTTTCCCTTTCCTTGTGAGTCGTAAGCAGTCTCATTATGGGAGGCTGAATCAGGGGTATAAGCGCCATATAAGAATACGCAGCTATTGCTATAGGCCCCAGCAGCTGCGGCGACAGCATGGATGTTACCAATATTGCGGTAGGTCCGTCTGCTCCCCCGATTATACTGATGGAAGCAGCCGCTTCCGGTGAAAAACCTAGTGCAATTGCAGTGATAAACGCAATATAAATGCCGAATTGTGCCGCCGCCCCGAGAAACAGGCTGGAGGGTCTTGCAATTAAGGGACCAAAATCAGTCATTGCACCAATTCCAAGAAAGATCAGCGACGGATAAACACCTTTTTTGACTCCCAGGTATAAATAATAAAGCAATCCGCCATTTGCAGTACCGGCAGGTTCAGCCATCAATCCCGCCAACGGCAGATTTGCAAGCAGTACGCCAAATGCAATGGGCAAAAGCAAAAGGGGTTCAAATTTTTTGACAATAGCCAGGTATATAAGAATACACGCTATTCCCAGCATAACAAGCTGCTGCCAGCTCATTGCAAAAAATCCCGACCCTTTAATAAGTTCTTGTAGAGTTTCAACAAAAGAAAATGTCATGTTAACCTCCATTTCCAGCAAACTTTCTATTTAAATTTTCCGGATTATTTTATTACCGCAAGTATGTCTCCCGTACTTACCGAAGCCCCCTTGCCCGCCAATATCTGAGTTACAACTCCATCTCTCGGTGCCACTATCTCATTCTCCATTTTCATAGCCTCTAAAATCAGCAGTACTTCTCCTCTTTTTACATTAGAGCCGCTGTTGACCCTGACTGCCAGAATTGTCCCGGGCATGGGTGCTTTTAATGGCTCACCGTTACCAACGAAATTTTGCACAGGGACCGCGGAAGTCTGCATAGGAGCCGCTACAGCCTCCGTTATGGAAGCAGGTGACGGCACCGGCTCAAACTGAACCGCATGAGTAGTTTTAACAACCCGGGCCTCTCCCCTCTCGACCTCCACTTCATAGTTTTTATCATTAATGGAAACAATATATTTCATACTTACCTCCGTTAACCGCTGCTGCGGCTCAATTATCCAAGAGTTTAATCGACTTGAACCGCAATTCCGACAAAGGAATTTGTGATTCATCACTTACGATGGCCATAATCATTGCAGCAGTTTTTTCATCAACGCCGTAAAGTTTTAATTCTCCATAACCCATATCATTGCCCTTCCCACCTTGATTATCGTCAGGCTGTTTTGCGATTATGGCGGGTGTTTTCCCGGCAGTTCTGTCAAGCGCCAGGATTATGGCTGATAAAATCTTTATGCACAGGAATATTAAACCCAATGTCACGAATACCACCAAAAAACCAAAAAAAGATATCTGTAGTGAAGTTAATATATCCATAGAACCACCTAAACTTTCATAATCTTATAGCTTACCTTAAGTGCCGTGCTTTCCTGCCGTTCATTAAAGAATTTCTCCGCTATCTGAGGAAATAAAATATACGAAAGCACATCCTCATCATTTTGAGCGATACTCTTCAGCTTTTCTTTTGCTTTCTGGAATTCGGGTTCAAGTGTGTCTGCAAATCTTTGAGTGATTGGTTTTTCATCCCCCAGTACTTTCATCTGAAGTTCAGGATCTACTTGTCCCGGAGCCTGCCCGTACTCTCCTCTCAGATATGCCTTAACTTCCTTGGATACATTTTTGTATCTTTCACCGGCCAGCACATTTGCAGCTGCCTGAACACCTACCATCTGGCTCATTGGTGTCACCAGGGGAGGATATCCCAGCTCCTTTCTTACCCTGGGTGTTTCCTGAAGAACCTCATCCAGTCTGTCCATGGAATTTTGGGCTTTCAGCTGGGCTATAAGGTTTGACAGCATACCTCCCGGAACCTGATAGTTAAGTGCATCTGTATCGGTACCCATTACAAACGGATCCATAAGTCCCGATGCAATATATTTTTCTTTAAGAGGTTTAAAGAAATCATTTATCTTTTTTAACACTTTTACATCCAGGCCTGTTTCATACCCCATCTGCCCGAGGGCATAATGCAAAGTTTCGGTTGAAGGCTGGGAGGTCCCTCCTGAAAACGAGGAAATAGCAGTGTCAATGCCGTCACATCCCGCCTCAACAGCCTTAATATACGTGATAGGCCCCAATCCTGTTGTAGAATGTGTGTGAAGGAAGACTGGCAGCTTTACCGATTCCTTCAATGCTTTCACAAGATCATAGGCCTCCTGCGGTCCCATTATACCTGCCATATCCTTGATACAGATTGAGTGAACCCCCATGTTTTCAAGGTCTCTCCCCAGCTTTCCATATTTTTCAAGGGTATGAATAGGGCTTGTTGTGTAGCAAATAACACCCTGAGCATGAGCTCCCCGCTTAATTGTTTCGTCAACGGCAACTTGAATATTTCTGAAATCATTTAAGGCATCAAAAATCCGGAAAATGTCCATACCATTTTCAACTGCATGAGCTACAAATAATCTGACCACATCATCGGGGTAATGCTTGTAGCCGAGGATATTCTGCCCGCGAAGCAGCATTTGCAGCCTGGAGGACTTGATTTTTTCTTTTAGCAGCCTTAACCTTTTCCAGGGGTCCTCATTCAGATACCTCAGACATGAATCAAAGGTAGCACCTCCCCAGCATTCAACTGAATAGTAGCCTGCCCGGTTAATAGTTTCAAGAATTCCCTCAAAATCCGAAAAGGGCATTCTTGTGGCAATAAGAGATTGGTTTGCATCTCTTAAAACGGTTTCGGTAATATTGACCTGCACCACAAATCACATCCTTTTTAATATTTATTTTTATACTTTAAGATTGTCTAATTTGATTTCTTTATTTATTATTTTAAGAAAAAAATTATTAATGTGAGGTAAGATTGTATTGATTTCGATAATTATGGTTTTTATTTACCCTAAAAATGCTTTCTTAATCAAAAATTGTATAAAAAAAAGAACATCGTGCAATGTTCTTTTTTTACATCCTTCTAATTATTGACAAACCGTTGTTTTATTAAAACTCGCAGCTCCCAGTTGTTCTTGGGAAAGGAATTACATCCCTTATATTGGTAATACCTGTCAGATACATAATAGCTCTTTCAAAGCCCAGTCCAAAACCGGCGTGTTTTGTTCCTCCAAATTTACGCAATTCAAGATACCACCAGTAGTCCTCTTTCTTAAGCCCCATGTCCTCCATTTTCTTTTCAAGGACGTCAAGACGTTCTTCTCTCTGGCTGCCGCCTATTATCTCACCTACTCCCGGCACCAGCAAATCCATTGCCGCTACCGTTTTATTGTCGTCATTTATCCTCATGTAGAAAGCCTTTATTTCCTTTGGATAATCTGTAACGAATACCGGTTTTTTAAATATCTGCTCGGTAATATACCTCTCATGTTCTGTCTGCAAATCACTGCCCCATTCCACCGGGTATTCAAAATTCTGTTTATTCTTCCGGAGCAGTTCTATGGCTTCGGTATAGGTTATGTGGGCGAAATCCGAACTGACAACATTATTTAAACGCTCCAGCAGGGACTTATCGACAAAATTATTGAAAAACTCCATTTCTTCAGGAGCATTCTCCATAACATAGTTAATGACATACTTGAGCATATCCTCTGCCAGCATCATATCATCCTTGAGATCGGAAAAGGCTATTTCAGGTTCTATCATCCAGAACTCAGCCGCATGGCGGGCCGTATTTGAATTTTCCGCTCTGAAGGTAGGCCCGAAAGTATATATATTTTTGAAAGCAAGAGCATATGCTTCCCCAGTAAGCTGTCCGCTTACAGTCAAGCTGGTCTCTTTTTCAAAAAAGTCCTGTGAATAATCTATTTTACCGTTTTCCTGCTTCGGAGGGTTATTAATGTCAAGAGTGGTTACCTTGAACATCTGACCCGCACCTTCAGCATCACTTCCCGTAATCAATGGAGTATGCACATAAACAAAACTTCTCTCCTGAAAAAATTTGTGTATTGCAAAAGCTGCCAGTGATCTAACTCTGAATACTGCAGAAAAAGTATTTGTTCTTGGTCTCAAATGTGCTATGGTCCTCAAAAACTCAAAGGAATGCCGCTTCTTCTGAAGCTGGTATTCGGCAGGACACATGTTTTCGATGGCAATACGGGTTGCCTTGAGCTCAAATAACTGCTTTGCATTCGGTGTTTCCACCAGTTCGCCTTCCACCTCAATCGCCGAACCTACAGTTAGCTTTGCTACCTCCTTAAAGTTTTCCAGCCTGCCTTCCTCGAATACAACCTGAAGATTTCTGAAAAATGTACCGTCATTAAGTTCAATAAACCCAAAGGTCTTCGAGTCACGTACAGTTTTTACCCAACCCGGAACAGTTATGGTTTTACCGACATAATCCTGCGGTGCTCTAAAAAGTTTCTTTATCTCTGAATAACTCATTGTCTGACTCCTTCGCACTGACTTGAATGTGTTCCTTAAATTATAATATTCCAAAAATTATTAAATTTAAAGTAGTTGTACAAATTTTGTAATCAGTTATACAACTGTCTGCATTTATAAAATATAACTGCCTGTATCTTGAATAATTTTCAGCAAATTATAAGAGCTCAATATTGTTCTCAGAGCATTCCTTTATCATTTCATTGCTCCATACTGACGCCTGCACCTCTCCAATATGCGCCTTTCCAAGGAAGAACATACATATTCTTGATTGTCCTATTCCGCCGCCTATGGTATAGGGAAGCTCTTTATTAATAAGCTGGGTGTGGAACGGAAGGCTCTTTCTGTCTTCGCAGCCGGCTTTCTTTAATTGTGCTGTAAGGGCGTCTTCATCAACTCTTATACCCATGGATGACACTTCATATGCAATATCCAGTACCGGATAATAAAATACAATGTCTCCGTTCAATGCCCAGTCATCATAATCCGGCGCTCTTCCGTCATGTTTGATTCCCGAGTTAAGAGTATCACCTATTTTCATTATAAATATGGCTCTCTTCTCCCTGGCAAGCATCCGTTCTCTTTCTTTCGGAGTTAAGCCGGGATACATATCTTCAAGCTCCTGTGTTGTAACAAAGAAGATATCCTCGGGCAGAAAACGTTTAAGTTCCGGATATATACCGGTTATATAGTCCTCCGTTCTTTTGAAGACGGAATAGATTTGTCGGACAATACTCTTTAAGGTTTCCTCGGTGCGCTGGCTCTTATCTATTATTTCTTCCCAATCCCACTGGTCTACATAAACAGAATGCAGATTATCCAGCTCTTCATCCCTTCTTATGGCATTCATATCCGTGTATAAACCCTCACCTGATGAAAAACCATAACGCTTAAGCGCCATTCTCTTCCATTTTGCCAGGGAGTGGACAACTTCAACCGTGTCTCCGCCGATACCCTTTACATCAAAAGCAACCGGTCTTTCAACACCGTTAAGATTATCGTTCAACCCGGTTTCAGGTTTCACAAATAATGGCGCCGAAACTCTTGTGAGCTTCAATTCCTTCGCAAGTTCATCTTCAAAAAAATCCTTGATCTGCTTGATGGCAATTTCCGTTGTGCGAATATCAAGGCCGGATTTATAGCCGTTTGGTTTTGTAATATTACTCATAAATTCCTCCTGATTTACATTTTACTATTTCATTAAATTAAAATAATTGCAAGAAGCCAAATTATAAAAATCATTTTATCACATATTTAACCATAAATAAAACAACAATAAGCAAAACAGACACCGTTAAAATCAAAATATCTGATTTTTAACCGGTGCCTGTTATTCGCGGACAAATTATTTATTTTTAAATTAATACATACCCTCTATTGACAATGTACAATACGTTTTTGAGTGGTTAATTTGCCCTGCGGCTGCGTTGAAGCCGCTTGCAAGGCACAAAGCCTTACTGCACGCCTTTGCCTTGCCACAAGGCAAGGACTGGCAAAATAGCCGGCTTGAGGCGTGTTATACATTATCAATAGAGGGTAAAGTTGCTTTGTTCAGGATTAATCCGCTTTAATATTACATGGTATCAAAAGTCTTTTTAACTTCCCTGAGGAAATCCTCGGTATTAACAGTCTTGATTTCTTTTAAATCCGACAGGGCTGCAAGGTCTTTAGTCATTACTCCGTTTCCAATTGTAAGAAGGGATGCTTTATCCATTTTATCAGCAAACTCAACAAGTTCGGCTATGTTGTCAAGTTCTCCTCTTTTGCGGAGAGCGCCGGTCCAGGCAAACAATGTTGCCATGGAGTTGGTGGAGGTCTCCTGTCCTTTCAGATGCTGGTAGTAATGGCGCTGTACGGTTCCGTGCGCCGCCTCATATTCATAATAGCCCTCAGGTGAAACCAGTATCGAGGTCATCATTGCAAGGCTTCCGAAAGCGGTTGCAACCATATCCGACATAACGTCTCCGTCGTAATTTTTGCAGGCCCAGATAAATCCGCCTTCCGATCTAACTACACGTGCAACCGCATCGTCAATCAAAGTGTAGAAGTATTCTATACCGGCAGCTTTGAACTTTTCGTCATATTCTTTTTCATATATTTCCTGGAAGATATCCTTAAAGGTATGGTCATATTTTTTTGAAATAGTATCCTTTGTGGCAAACCATATATCCTGTTTCTGATCCAGCGCATAGTTAAAGCAGGACCTGGCAAAACTCTCAATTGACTTGTCAATGTTGTGCATTCCAAGAATAACACCGGCTCCGTCAAAATCATGTATTGTCTGACGGGTAACTTCTCCGTTTTCATTTGTAAATACAAGTTCTGCCTTTCCTGCACCGGGCACACGGTATTCAACATCTCTGTAAACATCCCCGTATGCATGTCTTGCAATGGTTATGGGCTTAACCCAGGTCTTAACAAACGGCTTTATGCTGTTAAGCAGAATGGGGGCGCGGAATACCGTTCCATCCAGAATGGCTCTTATTGTTCCATTGGGACTCTTCCACATTTCAGTGAGATCATATTCCCTGACTCTTTCAGCATTTGGAGTAATAGTGGCACATTTAACCGCGACTCCGTATTTCTTGGTTGCAATTGCGGAATCTATAGTTACCTGGTCACCGGTCTTTTCTCTGTATTCAAGCCCTAAATCATAGTATTCGGTCTTAAGGTCGATATAAGGCAGCAATAAAATATCCTTTATCATTTTCCAGATTACTCTGGTCATTTCATCTCCATCCATTTCAACCAGTGGAGTTTTCATAATAATTTTTGCCATACACATGCTCCTTCTTAATTAATTAAATTTTATTTGATAATATTTCTTAATCATTATTGTTATATTTTTCACACATAGAGATTTTTACTATCTGATCATTCATTAATATAGCACATTAAAGGGCTGAATGTAAATGCACAAGCAAGAAAATTCAATTCGTCCCAGATGAAGTTATCAATATAAAATTATAAATTCCTATACGCCAAGAAATTTATCGGCACCGATTGACATTACCATTAAAATCCAGTATAATGTAAATAGCTAATTTAGCTATTATTAATTATTTTTTGTTGATCATTTTAGCTAATGTTTTTTTATGGGAGGATTGACTTATGATTGTCAACGCTACGGATCTTAAAAACAATCTGGGGAAATACCTGAGAGCAGTTGAAAGAGAGGATGTCATCATTACCAGCAACGGCAGAAAGATTGCCAGACTTACTGTCTATACCGAAGATTATGATGCTGACTGCTCCTCCACAACCGAAACTGTAAAAGAGAGGGCAGAAGCCTATTCCCTGTTCCCCCGGGAATCCACTTACGAGGAGTTTCTGCAGCTGTCTGAGAACGGCGAGGACCGGTATGAGTATATTGACGGTGTTATATATTTTCTGCCTTCGCCGAAAACAACTCATCAACAGGTTTTGGGCGAGTTATTCGGGATTTTTTACAATTGGTTCAGCGGAAAGAAGTGCAAACCCATGCTGGCGCCCTACGATATAACCCTTAAGAGAAATGCTGAGAATATAAATGTAGTTCAGCCGGATCTCATGGTTATATGCGATCTGGAGGACAAGCTGAATGAAAAGGACTATTATATTGGTGTTCCATCTCTCATGGTGGAAATTTTATCAGAAAGCAGCAGAGGAAAGGATGCAGTTAAAAAACTGGATTTATATATGTCCACAGGCGTAAAAGAGTACTGGATTGTAAATCCTTTCAATAGAGAAGTCACGCTTTTCCTCTTTGAAAACAGTGATGTCCTTAAAAACACAACCTATAAAAATAATGAAATTATTTCATCATATATATTTGAAGGTCTTAAAGTAAACCTGGAGAGTATTTTTTAGAATAAAAATCCATGTTTTTCAGCCACTTAATGATTCCAAACCCGGGTCACTATCTTTTGAAAAGTTAGTGACCCGGGTTTGGTAAAAAATAGATTAAAAAATTATACTTTTGCAAGGCAGTCTATTTAGAGTTACTTATTAAGCCAGTTAATGGGGTCTCTCCCGTTCATAACATCCAATATAGCCTGGGCTGTTGCCATTCCAACCGCTTCATATGTTTCATAGGTCTCAGCCGCACTGTGGGGAAGACATACTACATTATCAAGTTCAAATAGAGGGTTGGCCGCTGCTGCAGGCTCAACTTCATAAACATCTATACCGGCTCCGGCAATTTTGTGTGTCTTCAGTGCATCATACAAAGCATTTTCATCAATCACCGGTCCCCTTGCTACATTTATAATAACCGCCGAAGCCTTCATCATCTCAAATTCCTTTTTACTAAAGAGTTTGGTGGTTTCGGGTGTGCAGGGAACATGTAAAGTAATAATATCGCTCTGCTTTATAATTGTATCCAGATCAGTCATGGTAACACCCAATTTTTTAGCTGCTGCATGATTCGGGTATACATCATATGCAAAAATTTCAGTTTCAAATGCACCAAGGAGCTTGGCAGTATACTGAGCAATGGCTCCAAAACCTACCAGACCTATTTTTTTCCCTCTTATAGTGTAGCCAACATACCTTTCCCATTTGCCTGCACGGGTTGATTTATCCAGGTTGACAAGGTTTCTCAGCAGAGCCAGGATCAATCCTACCGTACACTCGGCAACTGAATCGCTGTTAATGGCCCTTGCATTCATTACCTTTATGCCATATTTTTTTGCTGCTTCCAGGTCAATGTTGTCAACTCCGATACCAAAGCGTCCAATTACCTTCAAGTTTGAGGCCAGCTTAAAAACATCTTCATTCCAGGTATCTACTCCGGCAACAACCCCGTAAACATCTCCGACTTTATCTTTAAGCTCCTCAAAAGTCATTGGCCTTCCAAAGGTATTTTCAATAACTTCAAAACCTTCTTTTTCAAGAAGCGCTTTTGCCCCTGCACAAAGCCTGGAATAATTTGTAGCAGTCACAAGTACTTTTTTCTTCATGGTATCAACCCCCATTATTCTCTGTTTTTTATAATAGCACCTTTGTCCGCAGATTCTGCAAGTCTTGCATAAACATTCAGATATCCTGCCGGAATTTTTTTATCAGGCTTTTTTACGGTAGATAACCTGTATTCAATCTCCTCTTGCGATACATCCAGCATTATATTTCCATTCGGTATATCTATACAAACGTCGTCTCCGTCACGCACAGCTGCGATGGGACCACCTTCCATGGCCTCAGGAGATATATGTCCTACGAAACATCCATTGTTTGTACCCGAAAAGCGTCCATCCGTGATTACCGCTGTTGACATGGCAAGATTTTGGCCATACAGCATTTTCATCACTCTTACCATCTCCCGCATACCGGGACCGCCCTTTGGTCCTTCATACCGTATAACCACAACCATGCCCGGCATGATCTTTTTGGCTGATATAGCCTCCGTTGCCTCTTCTTCAGAGTTAAAACATATGGCCTTTCCCTTAAAGACCTGCATGCTCTTATGAATAGCGGTCGGCTTGGTTACCGCACCTGCAGGAGCCAGATTTCCTTTTAAAACCGCAAGACTTCCCCATGGATGCCACGGGTTGGACCTGGAATGTATGATATCGTTTTCTATCTCAGGAATATTGTCCAGGATCTCTCCCCAGGTACTTCCTGTACATGTCATTGCCTCCGGATCAATCAGCGGTGATAAATGCTTCATCACGGCGGGAACACCCCCGGAGTTGTAAAAATCAGGTACGTTTTCAGGTCCTGCCGGGTATATCCGGGCAAGATGCGGTGTGTTTCTTGATATTTTATCGATTGTTTCCATTGATATATCACATTCCGCCTCATAGGCTATTGCAGGAATATGAAGTGCAAGATTGGTAGACCCTCCAATGGCCATTCCAAGCTTTATTGCATTTGTTAACCCCTTCATATTGATTATTTTCCTTGCCGTAATATTTTCCCGAACCATCCTGACAATTGTCCGTCCGGATTCCTGGGCTGCTCTGAGCCTCTCTGAAAATACGGCCGGGATGGAAGAGGTTCCCGGAAGGCACATACCAACAGCTTCTGTAAACGCCCCCATGGTATTTGCCGTCCCCAAAAATGAACACGAACCGCAGGTTTGCATGGAATTATCCTCAAGTTTGTCAAACATCTCCTGCGTAATCAAATTTTTTTGCAGCATCCCAAGTGCCTCCGATATGCTGGAATTATCTGCCGACCTGCCGTCAAACTCCATACCGCCCAGCGATGGTCCTCCCAAAACAATAATTGCGGGTATATCCAGCCGTGCCGCCGCCATCAGCAGGCCCGGGACAATTTTATCACAGGAGCCCAGCAATACAACCGCATCCAGCCGGTTTACCCGAACCATTATTTCAATTTCATTTGCAATGATGTCTCTGGCAGGCAGACAATAATGCATTCCGTCATTCCCGACTCCCATTCCGTCGCATGGGCCTATAATTCCAAACTCAACGGGTGTTCCGCCCGACTGAAGGATGCCCTGCTTGACATATTCAGAAACAGTATTCAGATTATAGTGCCCGGGAGTTGCACGGTTCCATGAATTTGCAATTCCAATCAGAGGATTTTCAAGATCATAATCACTATATCCCATGGCTTTATAAAGAGCCCTGATATGTGACCATAATGGACGCTTCAGAACTTCACTGCTTCGCAATTTAATATTATTTTCCATAGCTACCTCTTTTCAATTTATCTAAACAAAATACACTATTCATCAGGCTTAATGATAACCTTTATTTCATTGCCTCCATTAACAGCCTCAAAGGCATTTTGAGTTTTTTCCAAAGGAAATCTTTTACTAATGATTTTATCCAACTTAACTCTTCCATTTGATAAGTATTCAAGCGCCAGGGAACTTTCTTCGGCAAAACCCGTTGAGCCGATCAATTGAATCTCTTTAAAAATCAGATTTGCCAACGGGAAATTCAATTGAGTACCATTATACCCAAGAGCTACAACTCTCCCGCCTTTTTTGCAGCAGCTCACCGCAAAATCATAGGTATCGGTAAATCCGGCAGCATCTATTACAACATCGGCTCCTTTACCATGTGTGTATTCATTTATCTCATTCAATGCTTTTTCCTTATTACTTGAATCAACAAAATGACTGGCACCTGCTTCCAATGCCAGAGCACTTTTTATACCTGAACGGCTGACTGCTATAATCTTATCGGCCCCTGCTATGCCCGCTGTCTGTAAAATTAGAAGTCCTATAGTACCGCAGCCGAGAACGACAACCTTGTCACCTATCCCAACATGGCCTCTGCGGATAACTCTTATGGCATTCCCAACCGGATCCACTAACGCTCCTTTCTCGTAACTGACATTATCAGGAAGTCTCACCAGCTGCTTTTCAGAAATGCAGATATATTCACACATAGCTCCATGCAGAAACTTTCTTTTAGAAGATCCGATAAGCTGCATATTGTTACAAAGATTATATTTTCCTGTTCTGCAATAGATACAGGTATTGCAGTATATTTGCGGATTTATTACCACTCTGTCACCAGGTCTCCATCCGTTAACTCCTTCTCCGGCCATCTCAACCATTCCCGCAGCCTCGTGCCCCATTATAATTCCGGGACGGCGTCTTTCAATATCTTTTCCCGTGAATGGGCCAATATCGGAACCACAGATGCCTGCAGCCATTATCCTGATCAATACTTCCCCCTTTTGAGGAACAGGCTTATCCATTTGGACTATGCTAAACTTGTACGGTTCCATAAATACCGCTGCTCTCATATTTTCCCTCCGGCATCAAAAAATTTCTTTAAAATCTTCCAATGTGACCTGCCAAAGGACCTAGCCTTTAACTGCTCCTGCAGTTAATCCTGCGATTACATACCTCTGCAAAGCCAGAGAAATTATCAAAATAGGAAGAGTGATCAATACGGCGGCTGCCATCAGGCTTGACCAGTTTATTTCCGTATATGATACAAAGTTAAATACTGCGGTAGGCAGTGTTTTAGTATCATTTGTTCCAAGAACCAATGCAAAAATGAAGTTATTCCACGAGAAAATAAATGCCAGTATTGAAGACGTCAATATACCAGGCGTGGAAAGCGGAAGCATTATTTTGAAAAAGGTCCCGACTCTTGAACATCCGTCAACCCATGCAGCCTGCTCCAGCTCCTTTGGCAGCTGTTCATAATACGGAATCATTATCCATATAATCAGAGGCAGGGATACCAATAAGTGTGCAAGTATCAATGCCGTATATGTTCCTGTCAGCCCCAGCTTGTTGAATATAATATACCAGGGTACCAGGAATGAAATTGCGGGTATGATTCTGATAACCAGTATAATTCCCGAGAAAATTGTCTGCTTTTCTCTTGCAATTGAATATGATGTGGGTAAGCCGAATATTAATGACAGCACTGTAGATACAACCCCTACCAGTAAGCTGTTAAAAATAGGCCTTAAAAAATCATATTTGGAGAACACATCCAAATACGGCTGGAATGTTGGCTTGAATATAAACATTTTATCAACATTAAGCAAATCCACCATGCTTTTAAAAGATGCCAGAACCATCCATATAAAAGGAAAAGTGGCACAGATCAGTATTATAACCAAAAGCAAATAAAAAATAATATTGCCGGTTATCTTATTGGATTTAGCTGTTTTAGCCATCAGTAATCCACCTCCACTTTATTTTTCACCTTAATAAAAATGGCAGCAATAGATAATACAATCACAAAGAATATAACCAGTGTCGCAGAGGCTTTACCAAATTGAAAATATTCAAATGCATGCCTGAAGGATAAAATATTCATTGTTTCGGTTGCGAAGCCCGGTCCTCCCTGCGTTGTTGCATATATGATATCAAAAGTTTTCAGGACATCTATAAGTCTTAAAAGTATTGCCGTAAAAATAGTTGGCCTTAAAAGCGGAAGAGTTACCTTCCATAAGGTTTGCCATTTTGTTGCTCCATCTACCATGGCTGATTCAAAGGGTTCCGTCGACAGTGAAGATATACCCGCCAGCACCACCAGCATTACCATAGGAGTCCACTGCCATATATCCACCAACATCAGCGACGCCAGGGCTGTATCGGGTGAGCCGAGCCAGACAAGCGGTTTCAGTCCCACAGCTTTCACTATAACATTGGCAATTCCTATCGTAGGTTCGTAAATAAGTGTCCACACAAGACCTACAGCAACAGGAGTGGCTACCATTGGCAGCAGAAAGGCAGTTTTCACTATATTTTTTCCAGCCATTTCCCTGTTCAGAAACAAAGCTATTGAAACTCCCAGCACCACTTCAAAAAACAGAGCTATAGCCGAGAAATAGAAGGTTCTTCCAACTGCAGGCAGAAATCTGTCATCAGTAAATAAACTCGTGTAATTTTCCAGACCAATAAACTTCATAGGTACACTATTAGACATGCCCCATTCAAAAAAGCTCAGGACCAGAGTATATCCCAGCGGAAAAAGTATCATAGCCAAAACAAATATTATTGTCGGAAGCGTAAAAATGTATTTAAGATTTTTATCAACCCATTTCAAAATCATTATATCACCCTCCTGTCATTGAAATTTTGGGGTAGTAGCTGATAATATGCTTGCAGTTACTACCCCATTGTTTATATAATTAATTTTGTGAATTTATTTTTTTGCTTCCTTATCAAGCAATTTCTGAAAATCTTCATTGGCTTTGTTGGCCATTCCCGTCACATCCTTGCCCAATATGGCTCCGGTTATAACATTACCTATTACCGTTCTTGCTTCTCCTACGTTAATCATAAACGGCCTGTCCGTACCGACACCGATTGGGTTAGTCTGATTTATGACTTCAACAAGATCAGCCGGGAAGTTCTTATTTGCCTCTTTATTGGTCCAGGTTGAGTTACGTGTGCTTGGATTTCCGGCAAGAGCTGTCTTGACATCCATTTCCTTGCCCAATGACCACTTTATGAATTCCCATGATGCATCCTTATTTTTTGAACCGCTGCTTATTCCCAATGCCCATGCAACTATATTAAACGGTTTTGCTCCTGCCGGTCCTTCCGGCAATACAAAATATCCCACCTTGTCAGATATAAGAGAACTTTTTGGATCCAGAGCAAATCCATATTGGCTGTCTGCATCAATTCTCATGGCTGCCTTGCCCTGTGTAAACAGGGATTGAGTTTCAGTCCAGCCCATATTGGCTACACCGGCAGGACCGTAATTCTTCAGCAGATCTCCGTAAAACTGAAAAGCCTTAATTGCTTCGGGAGTATTTATTGCAGCCTTCCCGTCAACAATAAAGTCCCCGCCAAAGGCACGCAGGAAGCCGGAAAATTGAGTTACGGCATCTGAGCCTTTACCTCTGATAGCTATACCGGCTATACCCTTTTCAGGATTATTCAGTTTCTTTGCCGCTTGCATCAGTTCGTCCATTGTTTTCGGAACACTTGTTATACCCGCCTGAGCAAATAATTCCTTGTTGTAATATACAATTTCTCTTTCTGTCATCAGTGGTATGCCGTACATTTTACCGTCAATTGCACATATGTCCTTTCCCGATTCAAAAAAATCATTTATATCAAAATCAGGAGATTTGGAAATATATTCATCCAAGGGCTCTACCCACCCGTTGTTTGTGAACAACAACGTTTCCTGCAATGGCCTGAACGCAATAACATCAAGATCACTTCCGCCTGCCGCTGAACTAACTGCAATCTTGTTGCTCAACTGGTCATTGGCAAGCTGCTGGAAGTTAACCGTAATCCCTGTCTCTTCTTTAAACTTATCAAGATTGGCTACGATCTCATTTGTCCACATTGCACCAAAACCAATAAAGTTAATCTTTGTGTCATCAAAAGGTTTTGCCGTACTACTGCTGTTTGCCGCTGCGGAAGAGTTTGCAGTTGTTGAATCGGCAGCAGGTTTTTCACTGCCGCAGGCAGTAAATAGTGAAACGAGCATTGTAAATAACAGTAACATGCAGATTAATCTTTTTGTAGATCTCATAAATGAATTCCTCCTCTAATTTTTTCTTTGAGAAGGCATATATTTTACAAAGATATTTCAGGCATCATTTTTTTACTTTTAGTATGCCTAAGTACCCTTTTAAAGATATCTTGCCTTCTTTTTATGTATACATACACTTGTATGCTACATTTTGCATGAAATTCCATTCAATAAAGCGTAGATCTGATCCAGCAGCTATGTCCCGCTTTCTATTAACCTTACAAATTCAAGAAAGCCTTGCATCATAAGAACAGCTACTACGGAGCCTGCATCCAGCAGTTCCCTTGAGTTCTCTCCCCTGGTTGCCGCTCTGCCATGAACAGCAAGCATAGTTTTTGTCATCTCGCTGCCTTTTTCAGATGCTTTTAATGCATTCCGTGCAGCCACTAATATTGTTTCACCCTTTGCCAGATCCTCTTTGAGAGAATCTACTGCAGGGGCTATTCCGTCAAGAAATGTTTTTTCCCCGGCTTTTGCCTTGCCTCGAAATTCCACACCCTGCTTGTATGCTTCAAAAAGTTGTACAATATCTCCAAGTGACAATACATCTTTACCTTTTAATGCCATTCCTGCCTGCATCAACCCCGAAGCCATCAATGTACCCATTGTGGAAGGAACAGCCGAGGACATTTTCTTTCCTGCATTGTAAAATATTTTACCGATATCCGTTTCTTCTGAATCCGCAACAGCAAGATAAGCTGCCTTAAAGCCATCACTCATGGTCAAACCCAGATCACCGTCTCCGACAATGCTATCGATTTCTATCAGGTATTTCTTATTGCTCAGCATTATTATGCTCCATTGTTCAAAAAGCTTTTTAATCTTATTGAATCTGATCATAATTCCTCCTAAAACTTTAAGCACAGCTATAAAGCAGGTTAAATTATTTTATAATTGCATTTGCTTGAAAAACGGTGTATTTGCAGGAGCAGCCAAAAGTCTTTTAAGCTCATCATCCAGCTTGAACAGGGTTATTGAAGCTCCGGACATTTCCATTGCTGTGGCATATTCACCCACAAAAGCCCTGTATACGGAAATATCCTTTTCCTTAAGTATCTGGGAAACCCGTCTGTACATAATATATTGCTCCTCAAGAGGCGTTGCACCCAAACCGTTTATCAATACCGCCACTTCGTCCCCGGCAGCATAGGGTATATCATCTATAATCGGTTTAAGCATTTCATCAACTATTGCATCAGCTGAAGCAAGTTTACCCCTGCGGATTCCAGGCTCTCCATGTATCCCCATTCCTATTTCCATTTCATCTTCACCCAGTTCAAAGCTTGGCCGGCCAACCCTTGGAACGGTACACGGGGATAGTGCTACTCCCATTGTTCTGACATTCTCACACGCTTTTTCGGCAATACGCTTTACTTCCGCAAGATTCAGCATTTCAGCTGCCGCCGCTCCGGCACATTTATATACGAAAAATATGCCGGCCACACCTCTGCGCGTATTCTTCTGTCCCGGTGCCGAAGGTCCGGCTGAAGCAACATCCTCTCCGGCCACTACGGTTTCAACTTTAATACCGTCTTCAAAATCAGCCATTTCGGCAGCCATATCGAAATTAAATATATCTCCATTGTAATTGCCGTAAATATACAGAACACCGGCTCCCGAACTGATCGCCCTTGTAACCTCCAGGATTTGCTCCGGACTTGGAGATTGAAATACATCTCCTATGGCACAGCCATCCAGCATTCCCTCTCCGACATATCCCAGAAACAGAGGGAGATGACCCGAACCTCCTCCTGTGGCTATACCTACCTTGCCATTAATTTTTTTTGCAGAAACAAAGCATCTGATGTCTTCAGCAACAGGCTTAACCATATCCGGATGAGCCGAATAAATCCCTTCCAGCATTTCATTTACAAAATTTTCAGGTGAATTTATTATCTTTTTCAATTGAATACCTCCTTTTTCAAACCTGGTTTTGAAACAGTCAGCTAAATAATTTAATTAGAAATTTTGTGTTTATTTGTTTACATAATTTTCAGGATCCCTACCGTTGCAGACAACATCTACGGTAGCTTTGGCCGTAATTTCACCTACCATTTTTATGGTTTCAAGGGTATCGCTTCCCCAGTGGGGAGTACAGATGAAATTGTCCAATGTGAACAGTTTATTATCCGATAAAGGAGGTTCTGTCTCAAATACGTCTGATGCGGCGCCTGCGAGTTTTTGATTTATCAAGGCTTCATACAATGCATCCTCATCTACCAGCGAACCTCGGCTGGTATTTATAAAAAACGCTCCATCCTTCATTTTAGAAATCGTTCCGGCATTTATTATGTGATTGGTCTCTTCCATCTTTGGCAAATGAAGACTTATAATATCACATTTTTCAATCAGTTCGTTAAAGCCGGTTATTTGAACATTATATTTTTCTGCCCATTCATAATCGGGATATTTATCAAATGCAAAAATCTTGGCATCAAAGCCATACAGCTTCCTGGCTACAAGCCTGGGGATTTTTCCAAAACCAATCAGTCCTATATTCTTTCCGGATATTTCACTGCCGACTATTCTGTCCCATTTACCTGTTTTACATATCCTGTCCCCTGTAACAATATTCCTTTTCAGATTAACAATTAACCCTATTACCAGTTCAGCCACAGCATTTGTTGAGGCAGGCGCATTGCTGACCTTTATTCCGTATTCCTTCGCTTTTATCAAATCAATGTTATCTACACCGATTCCAAACTTTGCAATAGATTTTAGTTTTCTGCCTCTTTTGAAGAGCTCCTCATTCCATTCGTCCATCCCCGTTATGACAGCATCCAGATCTTCTACTATTTCTAAAAGCTCGTCCCGGGTATATGGTCTCTGAAAAGAATTCTCAATTATCTCAAATCCCTTCTGTTCAAGATATGCTTTTGACTCGGGACAGTTTTGGGAATAGTTGTAGCCTCCGAAAAACAGCTTATACATGGATATCTCTCCCCTTATATGATAATGAAGTGATTATTTTACAATCTCAAGACATTTTTTGAAGTCCTTTGTGAATATTTCAAGCTCCTGTGGAGAGATATCCAGCAATGGCTTTCTCATGGTGCCCATGTCAATGCCTCTGATTTTCAAGCCTTCTTTGAAATAGGACATATTTGAACCGCACTTTATTGTCTCTGCGGCATAGGTTGCAAGTTTCTGAAGTCTGGCGGCCTCCTGGTACTGTCCTTCCGTAAAAGCCCTGTACACTCTTGAAAAAGCTTCGGGGAATACACTGGAGCAGCCTGATACTATTCCGTCGCAACCAAGCATAAGTGAAGCAAACATCAGAGTATCCGCTCCCTGCACGACAGAAAAATTATCATTGTTTATTCTTCCATAGTGTACTGTTCTATTCATATCCGGCAGACTATATTTTATACCTATTATATTTGGTGCTCTCTTTACTATTCTTTCGATAACCTCAGGTTTAAGATCATTGCCCGACAGCTGAGGAATATTGTAGGCATAGACCGGGAAATCAGCAGGAACGCTATTTGCAACTGCAACATAATATTCTTCCAATTCCCTGTCGGTAACCTTAAAATATGCAGGAGTTACAACTCCGATTCCATCAGCACCTATATCAAATGCATGTCTGGCAAGTTCAACAGTTTCGGCTTGGGCCATAGCGCCTACATGGATATAGGCGGTAATCCTCTTATTGTTTTGAGATATAACTGTTTCGGCCACCAGCTTTCTTTCCTCAACAGTCATAAGATCCATCTCACCTGTGGTACCCAACGGATAAAGACAGTTCACTCCACCGTTAATCAAAAAATCAACATGCTTTCTGATTGCGTTTGCGTCAACCTTTTGATTTTTGTCAAAAGGTGTTACCATTGCTGTTATTACTCCATAAAGTTTTTTCATGAATCCAGCCTCCAATTTTGTTTTATGTTTTTATTAAAATAATGAATATTTTTAATCCATTAAGACTTAAGTTATCAACCATTGTGAAACTATTTACATACCGTCAACTCATATGACATATAGTTTCATATCTCTTAATCAGATATGCCGACTTTTCCCTGTAATTTGCATATACGTATTTCCCCGATTTATACAAAGTCTTCCGGTTGTTAAGATTAATATCAGCGTGTGGAATCGTTTTCATATTTATGTATATAATTTAGCATATATAACTAATAAACACAATACCTTTTGCAAATTTTTTATATAATATTTATAATCCATATGTATCATTGCTTTATAATTTACCATTAAAAGTGTAACAGTTTCATATTTTTCTAGTATTGTTATGAAACTGTTACACTTTATGCATTTTAGCTCAAAACAGTATAAAAAGTGCCTCTGTTTTTATACTTATTTTTTATTGATATGTTTTTATGCATATAGTATACTTTTTATGAGTTATGAAACCGTATACATATTTAAAGAATGTAATCGCCATTGGGTTTCATACAAATCCAAGAAGTAAAATATACTTTTAAAATATTCATACATTAACGAGGAGCATATAAGAATGAAAAACCCTACTATAAAAGATGTTGCCAGCAAAGCAGGTGTTTCGACAGCTACAGTTTCACGGTATTTAAATAGCAGCGGTTATGTCAGCAAAGAAATACAGAAAAAAATCAGTGATGTTATTGAGGAACTGGATTTCATCCCCAATAATGTTGCCCAAAGTCTTAAAAGAACCAGAACTAAAACAATAGGTATTGTAATACCCGATTTGTCAAATGTATCTTTTATGGATACTGTAAAAGCCATAAGCGACATTGTTATTGCACACAATTATCAACCTATTATTTTAAGCAGTGACGAAAATCTTGACAATGAGAACAAGATTCTTGACGTACTGGTCTCCAAAAGAGTCGACGGCATTATAATTGCTTCTGCCGGCAGGAATGAAAAACTGCTTAAAATCCATGGCAATGGGCTTCCTATTGTATTAATGGACAGGGACTTCTGCAATACCGATGACAATATAATAATAGATTCTGTTCTTAATGATAATTTTACCGGGTCATATCAAATGATAAATTATCTTATTTCACTTGGCCATAAAAAAATAGCCATACTGTGCAGCCAACAAAATCCCGTACTCATAAATGACAGACTGCGTGGTTATATCAATGCCCACGAGCATAATGGTATGGATGTGGATGAAAATTATATACTATATGGAAACTATAAATTCGAATCGGGCTATGAGTTGACAAAGAGGCTGATAATGCAGCCTTTGAAGCCCACAGCCATTTTTTCGGTCAACAATCTGATGGCATTGGGGGCAGTGGCTGCATTAAATGAGATGAACATAAGCATCCCTGATGAAATGTCTGTTTGCGCTTTCGGTGTATTTAAATATCATCCTATTTTAAACCCTGACATGACAGTTATAAATCAACGACCTGTTGAACTGGGAATAAAAGCTGCCGAACTTCTTATTAACAGGATAAAAAACCCGAAAGACTGGGTACCTCAAAAATTTGTGTTTGATGCTGATATTATAATGAGAAACTCTTGTTCCGGCCCCAAGTAGGCGGGATAACTTATCAAGTATTATTAGCGTCTTAATTAAATCCCGGAAAGGTTACCGCAACTTGCCAAGGCTTCCTCCCGGATGCCACCTGACGTATTGCTGGGGGGTTATTTCCTTTTTGCATTGCAGCAACAGACTCAGTATCTGCAGGACAAAAACCTCAGCAAGTATGGAAGCCCGGGGTGCTCTATTCAGTGGATCACCTTCATTTTCGACACCCGCGTAGAGATAAGCATCACCTTTTTTTGCCAGCCAGGATTCTCTCTTTCCAGTCACTGCAATTATCTTAGCTCCATTGTTCTTTAATGTTGTAACCGTTGCTTTCATTTCAGCCGTTTCTCCGCTATTGGATATGGCTATGACAACATCCCCTGGTTTTACCTGCCCTGCCGAACCATGAACCGCTTCTGTGCCATGCAGCTCATAAGCCGGTGTTCCGGTGGAAGAAAGCAAAGAAGCAATATATCCCGCAACGTGACCCGGCTTTCCTATACCGGTTATGTGCACTCTATTTCCGTCTTCTTCCGCCTCCATCACCAGTTTAATTGACTTTTCATACATTTTTACACTGATTTCACTTTTTAAGGAATTAATCTCTTCAAGGGTAATGTTTATAAAGGTTTTTATTATTGAATCCAATGATTCCCCCACAAAATCACCTCCTTAAATTCTGCTGTAATTGTCTTTCATTATCAGACCTTTTACCTCTTCCATGGTTGGCAGGGATGTAATGGCCCCCATTCGCGAAACAGTAAGGGCAGCAGTATAACTTGCAAAATCAAGGGCTTCCTCCGCATCCATACCCATACATACGGCCGAACAGAATGCTCCTGTAAAGGAATCCCCTGCCGCAGTCGGATCAATAACTTCAACAGTATCCACGCAGGGCCTGACTATGAAAGTATCCTTATTCATAAAGGCTGCTCCGTTGCTTCCCAGGGTAATAATTACATTTTTAACGCCTTTGTTCAATAAAACCTGTGCAGCCAGCATCAGCTTTTCGGTATCAACCGAACCATCCTCAGATATAAATTTAATTCCCGTAAGACCATATGCTTCATATTCATTTGGAGATATATAAGTCAATTTGGAGAGAATATCATCGTCCAGAGATTCATACGGAGCTGAATTCAACATAACAGGTATTCCCTTGGCATAAGCAAATTCAATAATTTTACGGTTGACCTCCAGAGGAATTTCAAGCTGTAAAATTACAAGGTCAAAATTTGAAATTTGTTCTTTTAAAAAATAGACATCTTCTACAGTTAAACTCATATTTGCACCCGGCACCACTAAAATTCTGTTCTGATTCTTTTTGCCTGGAATAACCTCTAATATTATGCAGCTTACAGCCGACGGGCAGGTCTCGTCTCTCAAAATGCCGTCAGAATCAATACCTGCATCTTGAATCGTTTTCACAAGTTGATCGCCAAACATATCATTTCCAACCTTGCCAACCATGGTAACGTTTACACCAAGCTTAGCAGATTGAACCGCCTGATTAGCACCTTTTCCTCCCGGTGCCAATACAAAGGAGAGACCATTCTTTACAGTTTCACCTTCGCCCGGAACCTTTGAAGTACTATACACCATATCCATCGCAAGGCTTCCGACAACTAGTATTTTCGGTATTTTCATAATATTAATCAGCCCTTTCCCCAAATAATTTCTTATTAATAATAATATAATTTAATAATATATTTGTCAAATTAAACAAGGAATATATTTAATTATCTCAAAGCCTTCCCAAGTAATATATTTGCATACTTTTATATGTATAAATAGAATATTACATATATTTTTTAAGAAAACGAGTTAAGCAAACAACACATCTACATATTTTTTCTGCGTCTTCGGAAGAGATTACCCTTGCTTTAAATAGAGCTCGCACTAATACTGTTATAAATAAAGCCCCATACTAAAAAACGGTACAGGGACAATTAAGGCTCCCATACCGTTTCTTTAATACATTTTCTACAAATAAGCTTCTATCTTATGAACTTTTCCGTCGTCAATCAGTTCAAATCTGTTTCCTTCGACAGTTATTCCGTCGTAAGTTATTTTTTTGACATTTATATTTTGATGACTTTCGTTCTTTACGGTTATCTCGTATACAGCAGTTCCAAAAGTATATTTCACAGTATATTGGTTCATTTTTTTGGGAATGCACGGATCAATCACCAAATAATTCCCCTGCTTCTTAATTCCTAAAATATGCTCTATGCCAATACGGTACATCCAGCCTGCCGCTCCGGTATACCAGGTCCAGCCGCCTCTCCCCTCATTGGGATAAACGGCATATACGTCGGCAGCCATGACATATGGCTCTACCTTGTAAGTCATCCGTTCCATTCCTGTTCTGGAATGGTTGATGGGATTGATCATATCAAGCAGTTCCCAGGCCTGTTCTCCGTTTCCAAGTCTTGAAAATGCATATATTACCCAGGTAGCGGCATGAGTGTACTGGCCTCCGTTTTCTCTGACCCCGGGCAGGTAGCCTTTTATATAACCTGGATTCAGTTCACCGTCATAAAAAGGCGGAGTGAGCAGCTTGATAAGGCCGTTTTTCCTATCTATCAAGTACTTCTCTACGGCACTCATGGCTTCTTCCACTCTGCTTTCCCTGGCAGCCGCCGATATTGCAGCCCAGGATTGTGAAAGGGAATCGATTTTGCCCTCATCATTCCGGATAGAGCCCAAAGGCGAACCATCATCAAAATAAGCTCTCCTGTACCAGCTCCCGTCCCAGGCTTCCTTTTCCAGCGCTTCAATTATTTTTTCAGCTTTTTCCCCGTATTCTTCCGCCCTGCCTTCATCTCCCATATACCTGCATACAGGTATCATACGCTGCAAAACACAATACAGGAACCAGCCAAGCCAAACGCTTTCTCCCTTGCCGTTGACACCAATCAAATTCATGCCGTCATTCCAGTCTCCGCCTCCTATCAGCGGAATACCATGGGGACCAAAAGCCAGTCCCTTTTCAATGGCTTTGATACAGTGCTGGTATACATTTCCCCGCTCCCCTGCAACAGATGGTATTTCATATCTCTCGTGCTCATTCTCTCCCAGAAGAGGAGAACTCAAATATGGTTCAATAATATTTAAAATTTCATAATCACCTGTAGCATTGATGTAATCACAGGTCACATAGGGCAGCCACAGTAAGTCATCCGAATATCTGGTTCTGATACCGTTAATCTTTTGCTCATGCCACCAGTGCTGGACATCACCTTCAATAAACTGGTGCCTGCAATGCAGTAAAATCTGTTTCTTTGTTATGTCGGGCATGGTGTAAACCACGGCCATTACATCCTGAAGCTGATCCCTGAACCCGAAAGCTCCGCCAGCCTGATAATAGCCCGATCTTGCCCATATTCTGCAGGAAAGCACCTGATATTGAAGCCAGCCGTTAAGCATGATATTTACCGTTTTGTCAGGAGTGTCGACCTGGATCTGCTTAAGTCTGCTTATCCAGTTTTTCCTGACCCTGTCGAGCTCGGCAAGAGCCTGCTTTTCAGATCTGAAATTATTAATCAGTCCTTTTAACTGTTCAGTCCTGTCCTGTCCGAAAAGGAAAACAATACGCCTGGTCTCTCCTGGCAAAATATGAATCCGGGTCTTTATAACCGCACAGGGATCAAGTCCCGCTCCAACCGTGCCTTTTAACCCGTTTGTCATTCCTTCCGGCCTTGATAAATCCATCTTTTCGCCCGTAAATTCCAGCCTGTGCCCCGTATAGCTGAGCTGGTTTTCCGAGCAGCTCAAAAAAGCACTTAAACCTTTGAATTCTGAGCTATACACATTATTTATCAATACCGAGGCCAGCTCATCCTCAAATCCGGTAACAATATAAGGAGCTGTTTGGAACGGCTCGCTTCCAAGCACCGGCTTTAAATAATAAGCCGCATCCACAACCGTCTCTGCCTCGGAAATATTTTTCAGCTCCAATATGCTGATTTTCACAGGAGCTTCCGCAGCTGTAAATTGTATCAGCTCCTGCTCAAGGCCGTGGCCTTTCTGTGAATAGGAGGTATATCCGAAGCCGTGACGTATTATATATGCATTTTTCTGTCTCACGGGCAGCGGCGTGCAGCTCCAGACCTCGTCACTTCCAAACTTGTGCAGGTATACGATTTCAGAAGGCGGGTCAAGAACGGGGTCGTTGGCCCAGGTCGTCAGTTTGTTCTGGCTGCTGTTCTGATTCCAGGTATAGCCCCCTCCGGACTCAGTACATATGAAGCCGAAGCTGTCGTTGGCTATGACGTTTGACCAGGGGGCCGGTGTTGTCTCCCCTGCCTTGAGACAAATCACATACTCTTCTCCATTTTCGGTGAAACCTCCGATTCCATTGAAAAAGCTCAACTTGTCTGTTATATGAACAATATCGTGTTCACCGGCCTGTGAGTCCCCGGCCTGAGTTTCACCGGTCTGGATTTCCATATGCGCAAGCTCCTGGGCAAATTCACTTGCGGCTGCTTTTACCGCATATTTTGCGATTTCCCCGCGTCTGTTTGCCTTTACGGCCTGAATGATTTCATCCGAATCCAGAGCTTCGTCTATAAAATCTGCTACTCCGTTGTCGGCATTGATTATTAACTTTGCGCACGCAAAAAGCAAATTTCTCTGCCCCGGTGTCATTTGCCTTGTATTTCTGATAAATATCCCGCCTCTTCTATCCATAAGATCACAGGAACGGCCTGAAACAGCCAGATCCCTGATCATTTCCAAAAGGGGCTGTATATACGATTCTTCATCTGTAATAAGGATCACAAGATCAAAGCTTATACCCTTCAATCTCATAAAGTCGTGCAATTTCAGAGCCCAGCGTATCTCGTCAAAGCTATCCCGGCTTTGCACCGTCACAAGTAATATGGGCAGATCACCCGAAATGCCGAAAGGCCACAGGTCAGACTGGCTAAGGTCATTCCTGGCAATATATTGAGCCTGGATTCTCCTGTCGGTACCATATAAAAGCTTTGGAAGCAGCTTAAAATAAGCCCGTTCATCGTTGCCGCCTATATTTATGAAGCCGGCCTCAACGACGCTCCTTGTCCACGCCATTTCTATTACTCTGTCGGCAGCGCTGATGTCACTGTACTTTTCAAGCATGTCCAGGGCGGCACGTCTGGTATCACAAGTACCTATAGCAAAGTTGACGACGGCAGATTCGCCCGGATCAATGCAAACTCTTATTCTAAGGCTGAAAACCGGGTCAAGCACCGAACCTACCGAGTTTGTCAAGGGCTGATCCGGATCCATTGCCCTTGGAAATGCAAGACTTCTGTTTCTGCCTATAAACTGTGAACGGTCAGTCTCAAATTCTATATTTCCCTCCATAATACCGTTTGTTGATACTGTGTGATAACCCCAAACGGTTTGCTTGACATCATCGCGCTTCCTTCTCATGGCTAACAGCCCGTTATATTCATTTATATATTCAGTCTTGACAAACAATTTGCTGAAAGCGGGATGGGCACTATCCGACTCAGGCTGGGTCAATACCACCTCCATATAGCTTGTCAGTTCAACAGTCCTTTTTGACCCGCTGTGGTTATGAATACTGACCCTTCTGATTTCGGTATTGTCCTCTGCGCTTACCAGCACCTCGGTATTTGTCTCTATGTTTCCCTCTCTCCTGATATATTCTGCCTTATGAGGCGAGAATATAACCTTGTAGGTTTCGGGTGCACTATTGGTAGGATTAAATGTTGTTGACCAGAAATCATTGGAATTTACATTCCGCAGATAAATAAATGCACCGCTGCTGGCCATATAGTCACCCGACCACCTGTATACAGACAGGGAATGACACCGTGCCGACCCGCTGCCCCTGTCGGTGAGCAGCACATTATAACTGCCGTTGGTCAAAAGATGCAGGTTTGGCACAGGCTCAAGTCTGGTAAAGCTGCGGAGTACTGTTTCCTCGGAATTTGCCTGTTTTCTGTAAGTGAACATGGGTTTTTCCCTGTGCTCCTTGGAAATCATCACATGTGCGGGGAATTTCTCCTGAATCAATGAATCCACTGCTTTTATCTGGGGATTTGCATGAAACCTTTGCTGCATTATGTCCTGCCTGAAGAAATTAACCAGGGCCAGCATGCTCATTCCCTGATGATGAACCATGTAGCTCTTAACAATTGCACACTTTTGTCCCTCATTCAGCCTTGACTCGGTAAAATCCAGAGCCTCATAAAGTCCAAACCGGCCCTCTGCTCCAAATTGTCTGAGTCTTTCTATATTCTCCCAGCATTGCCTTGGAGCTATATCAATTGCCATTACGGTAGCATAGGGAGCTATTACCAGGTCATTGACCAGCCCCCGCTTCAGTCCGAGATGAGGAACTCCAAACGCCCTGTACTGATAGTTTAAAGCTATATCAAACGCATGATAGCAGGATTCTGAGATACCCCACGGAACATTCCTGCTCTGGCCGTATTTTATCTGGGTATTGACTACGAAGTTATAGGTCTTCTCAATCAATGTATTCCTATAACTCTTTATAACCAGCCTTGGCATCAGGTACTCAAACATGGTACCCGTCCAGGATACAAGTCCCTTTTCTCCGTCAGCACGGGTCAATTTTCTGCCCAGCTTGAACCAATGCTGTTTTTCCACCTCTCCTTTTGCTATTGCAATAAGACTGGTCTGCCTGGCCTCTGACGCAAATAAGTCGTAATAGGATTTGCTGGGATGTCCTTCTTCAACATCAAAACCTATTGCAAATAAATTCCGCCTTGGGTCATACAGGCTTTTAAAATGCATTCCGTCAATTAAAGACCCAATTCTCTTTCTTAATTCCTCCAGTTGGACCTTTAATTCTTCTATATTATTAAAATTATTAAAAATCTCTTCACCAAATTCCAGATGTAAAGCCTGGTATATCTCCAGTGCTCCCATCAGCTTCCTGACCCAATAACCCCTTTTGCTTTCTTCCTCCAGCTCTGAAAGGTACTTTGCAAGTGTTTCGCCTAACCGCCCAAAACCTCTTTCAAGCCTCTTCCTTTCCTCTGTTTGAGATTCATCCGGTGCTTTTTGATTATCAAACACCAATTTTTTCAGAACTTCCGTTTCAAAATAAGGTTTATCCCTGTTAATCTCACTGTTGCATAGTTCAAGCAAGTCCAGAAAAGCCTCCAGATGCACGGCTTCATATATGGGTTTTTGCCCGTACTGCCCCAGCCCCTCATCAAGTACCATCAAATATCCTGCGAAATTTCCGCTGTCTACGGTAGAGACAAATTTGGGGCGTAGTACCTCAAGATTTACAGTGTTATACCAATTATAAAGGTGGCCGTTCCACTTCTGCATTTTTTCAATTGTATCAACAGTATGGGTAATCCTTTGCAGTAAGTCAATCGAATTAATATACCCGAAATCTCTGGCTGCAAGGTGGGAAACCATCATTAACCCGATATTTGTTGGAGATGTACGGTGTGCCGCCCCCTTATACGGCTCTTCCTGATAATTATCGGCCGGAAGGAAATTCTCCTCAGGACCGGCAAATTCATCGAAATAACACCAGGTTTTTCTTGCCAGTAATCTGAGTTCAGTGATATGTTCATCGGGAAGGTTCTCCCTTTCATTACCCGACGGTTTGCTTATATAAAACGCTGCCCATGGTGAAAGCAGCCACAGTATAAATGCTGCGAAGGCCAGCGGAAAATACCCTTGATACATATATCTCACGGCCGCCAGCACAACGGCACCGTATAGGGGTGCAAACCACATTCTTCTGTAATAGCTGGGCAGATCATTCTTTAATGCCAATTCCATATCTGCAGCGGTTACCCATTCCAGCAGGTTTTTCTTTGTGGCCAGAACTCTGCCAAGCGTTTTTATTATTGCGTTGGCCATCAAAAAAGCCTGGTACGGGGCAAAGGTAAGCATCAGGCCAACCTGAAGCAGTATGGCATTCAGACCTGTAATTATTGTGGCACTTCTTTTTGCCACATAAATTCTGTAGTCACCCACAAAAATCAGATATACAAAATAGCTCAATATTGGCGCACATAAGGAAAATATGCTCAACCAGATCCAGCCGCTGCTGCTTTTTGGCAGCAAAAGCAGACTTGACAGTATTATAACCGCCATTACCGGATATACAAGACTTCTTCTCAAGTTATCAAACATCTTCCATTTTGAAAGCAGCGACAGCTGATTTTTGCCGAAAATCCAGGGCAGCAGCTGCCAATCCCCTCTTGTCCACCTGTGAAGTCTCATCATGAAGGAATTATACTTTGCAGGGTATCCGTCTATCAGCTCAATATCTGTGACAAGTCCGGTTCTCAGATAGCTGCCCTCCAAAAGATCGTGACTGAGTACGGTATTCTCGGGAATAACTCCGTCCAGTGCCTGTTGAAAAATATCCACGTCATATATGCCCTTACCTGTGAAGATACCTTCTCCAAAGGCGTCCTGATATACATCGGAAACAGTTGTAGTGTATGGATCAATACCGCCCTGACCGGCAAATATTCTGGTAAAAGCCGATGAACCGGCACTTTCTATATTGACATCAATTCTAGGCTGCAGAATACCATAGCCTTCAGTTACAACACCCTTTTGAGCATCAAAAACAGCTCTGTTCATAGGATGTGCAATTGTCCCCACCAATTGCCTGGCAGCCTCCAGAGGCAGTTGAGTATCCGCATCCAGGGTTATGACATATTTGACCTGCGGAATTTCTTCAAGTCTGCAGCTGTTAAATACGTAGCTTGTATTTCTGTCTCCGCGCAGTACTCTGTTAAACTCGATGATTGCTCCTCTTTTTCTCTCCCAGCCCATCCACTTCTGCTGTTTTTCATTGAATTGTCTTTTTCTGCACAGAAAGTAAAACACAGGTTTGTCCTTACTGCCGTACTTGCTGTTAAGCTGTTCTATCCTGTCAATTGCACTGCTGATTATCCCTGCATCCTCAGGCATTGATTCCTCATTTGTGTCCTTAAAGTCACCCACCAGGGCAAAATATATGTTGCTTCCTTTATTGGCCAGATAAAATACTTCCAGATTGTTAATTAAATCAAGGGTTCTTTTTACATTTGGAACCAGAGTCGGAACAATAACCATTGCTGACATATCCTCTGGAATTCCTTCCCTGAGTTCCAGCTTTGGAAACCGGGCAGGAATAATTATCCTGCTGAGAAAGCTGTTAACCAGGGCTGTGGCAATTTCACCGGCGGGAATCAACCCCAATATGCCTATGACAACTACAATCAACCAGGAAAAAGGAGTTTCACGGTTTAAGCTGAAAACCCAAGGTATTGCCGTAAAAATTAAAGACAGCGCAACAACGGCTCCAATATAAATTTTAACAGAATGTTTCTTTATAAAAGGTGTAAATTCGTTTTCCTGCCCGCTCTTTTTATTAAATTCACGGTACAACCTGTTTTGGCCCTTACCGATTAAATAATAGCCGACGTGATTGCCGGGAACACCGGTATACTCCTGACTATTTGCTCCGGCTGCATACTCGCAGCTCAATCTTGCAATATTAATTTCTGTGGTCTTATATTTTTCAGCCAGTTCTACTATAACGTTTCTGTAATAATTCCTGGAGTTGAAATCCATCCTGTTGTAAATCCCGGAAGGATCTTGCTTTAAAATTCTCTCCACTTCACTGAGATTCTCAAACAATGCCGTACTGTCATAGCCTGCAAGCGACCGGAGGCTGTTGATGACATTGCCGATAGAAACCTGGGTAACGGCCTGATTATGATGATCCATAGAGATATAACTGTCTGTATTTGCACTTTTCTGAACCAGTATGCTATCGATGCAATCAATCATCCAGAGGGTCTTTGAACCCTCTTTTCTCAGCTTTCTGATCAGAAACTCCACAAATGCCGGAGATAAGTCCTCAAGTCCTGTAATTTGCTCCTTAAACGCATCACAGTCATGTTCGAACTTTTTCACCAGACCGGCTATTTCCTGTGCCTTGTACCAATCCCTGCGCGTCGAATTCATTTTGTCGCATACTACCCAAAGCTTCTCCATTAATGCAGCTTTCACCATAAGTGTAAGCATCCACAACTCTTCAATGGAAAGAAAAGTATATCTCTGGTATGCCGTTATAAAGTCTCTGATTGTTTTTTCATTTGCATTTCCGTCTACATGGGAAACAATCTCGACTGCTATGGAATATATTCTGGGAAAGCCGCTGTAAGTACCTTCAGCAATCACAGGCACTGCTTTTCTTGTTTCATTCAATTCTTTAACAATAATGCTTTTTTGTTCCTCGATAATATAAAAGTTGTCCAGCAGCCATTCTGCGGCAGGAGGGATGGGAAAGGAAGAAGAAGCATCTCTGTTCAAATTTTCATAAGTATCCAGTATATTTTGGAATTTGGCTTCAATCCGTTTTGAGACCCTGCCTATACTGCGTTTTCTTATTAACGTCGTTTGAGATTTTGCCAGGGCTTCGGCATGTCTTTCAAGTTCATCATTGCACAAAACAACATCCTCTATCTGAAACTCAAAAGAGGGATGCTTGTTTATCCATATGATTAATGCTGCCAAAATTGCTGTTAATAAGATTATAATGAGAAAAATCCATATATTCATATATGTATATCACCATTTATAAAAAATTTTAAAAAAATAGTACTAATTAGATTCTTTAGATATGTTGCCCCAAATTCCGAATCTTTAGTACTATTTGTTAATATTTTTATTTAAGGTGACCTATATGGACAGCACCGACCTGCCGGTGGTCAAAATATTTTTCGCCTTCTCCACTTCTTCCTTTGAAGGTGTGGGAACCCCTTCAAGCGGGTAATCCAGACAGAGCTTTTCCCATTTTTCCTTCCCCAGGGTATGATAAGGCAGTACTTCTATTTTCTCTATATTTTTAAAATTCCTGAGATAATTATAAGCCGCCGTCAGATCTTCTTCATCGTCGGTATAGCCTGGAACCAGAACATATCTGATCCACACAGGCTTGTTGATGTCGGAGAGGTATTGCGTAAATTGCCTTATCCTCCCGTTTTCAACTCCTGTCAGCTCCCTGTGTCTTTCTGCATTAGCATGTTTCAGATCCAGCAGTACCAGATCGGTGTATTCAAGTACCTCTTTTACATCCTCCAGATTAACATACCCGGAAGTGTCAACAGTTGTATGAATCCCCTGCTCCTTGCATTTTTTAAACAGCTCCCCGACAAACTCAGGCTGGATCAACGGTTCCCCGCCGCTCACGGTTATACCGCCTCCCGAGGAATCGATAAAATTCCTGTACTTGTTAACTTCAGTTACAATCTCTTCCGGAGTATAGAGCTTTGCGCCCTCCGAACTCCAGGTATCTCTGTTGTGGCAATATTTACAGCGTAAAGGACAGCCCTTGAGAAAAACTATAAACCTGATGCCTGGTCCGTCAACTGTGCCGAATGTTTCAAAAGAATGGACCCTTCCTTTTATCTCCATAATATTACCCCCTTTTTGCCGTTATGAATACCGGGTTCGAAGGGTGGAGGTCTACCGTTCTTCACCCTTCGAACCTGCCTGTTAAATATTCTCGTGAATAGTCCTGTTGATAACATCGAGCTGCTGTTCTCTTGTCAGCTTGATAAAGTTAACTGCATACCCTGATACCCTGATTGTGAGCTGCGGATATTTTTCAGGATGTTCCATGGCATCCAGCAGCATCTCTCTTTCAAACACATTAATATTGATATGATGTCCGCCTTCCTTGAAATATGAATCAAGAAGAGCCGATAAATTGTCAATCCTTGCTGTTCCATCTCTTCCCAAAGCTTTCGGAATAATGGAGAAGGTGTATGAAATACCATCCTGGGCAAACTGGTAAGGAAGCTTTGCTATGGATTTAAGTACGGCAAGTGCTCCGTTCAAATCTCTGCCATGCATGGGGTTGGCTCCCGGTCCGAAAGGTTCTCCGGCTTTTCTTCCATCAGGAGTATTTCCTGTTTTGGCACCGTAAACAACGTTTGAGGTAATAGTGAGAACCGAAAGAGTAGGAACTGAATGCCTGTATGTTCTTTGCTTTTCAAGCTTCTCCATGAACCTCTTAACCAGCATTACAGCTATATTGTCAACACGGTCGTCATTATTTCCGAATTTGGGGTAGTCGCCTTCGATATCATAATCAACAGCCAGACCCTCTTCGTTTCTTATTACCTTTACTTTGGCATATTTTATGGCACTGAGAGAATCCGCCACCACCGATAATCCCGCAATGCCGCAGGCCATGGTCCTGAGTATGTCCTTATCGTGCAGAGCCATCTGAAGTCTTTCGTACGCGTATTTATCGTGCATGTAGTGAATAATGTTCAAAGTATTGATATACAGCTTAGCCACCCATGTGAGTACAGCATCGAAACGTTTCATAACATCATCATAATCCAGGTATTCACTTTCGACAGGAGTCAATGCCGGTCCGACCTGTACACCTGATTTTTCATCACGGCCTCCGTTTATGGAATAAAGCAGTGCCTTTGCCATGTTGCAGCGGGCACCGAAGAACTGCATCTGCTTTCCAATTCTCATGGCCGATACGCAGCAGGCTATGCCGTAATCATCTCCCCAGTAATATCTCATTATGTCATCGCTCTCATACTGGATCGAGCTTGTTTTTATTGAAGTTTCGGCACAGAATTTCTTAAAGCCTTCCGGCAGATGTACAGACCATAAAACCGTCATATTTGGTTCGGGAGCGTGTCCCAGGTTATACAGCGTATGGAGTATTCTGAAGGAATTCTTTGTTACAAGAGTCCTGCCGTCCAGCCCCATTCCTCCAATGCTTTCGGTTACCCATGTAGGATCCCCCGAGAACAATTTTTCATATTCGGGAGTTCTGAGGAAGCGAACCATTCTGAGCTTCATTACAAAATGGTCCATTAACTCCTGGGCTTTCTGTTCCGTAAGTATTCCTTCCTTTATATCTCTTTCTATATAAACATCCAGGAAGGTTGACACTCTTCCAAGACTCATAGCAGCTCCGTTTTGTTCCTTTACAGCTCCGAGGAATGCAAAGTACAGCCATTGGAAAGCTTCCTGAGCATTTTCTGCAGGTCTGGAAATATCGCAGCCATATTGCTGAGCCATCTGTTTAAGATATTCCAGTGCCTTGATCTGGCTTCTGGTTTCTTCTCTTTCCTGAATCGTCTCACCATCCATAAAGTCAAGCTCAAGACTTTTCAGCTGTTTTTCCTTTTCTTCAATCAGCCTGTCAACACCATACAATGCTGTTCTTCTATAGTCACCTATAATCCTGCCTCTCCCGTATGCATCGGGAAGTCCTGTAATAATTCCTGCCTTCTTGGCTCTCATCATCTCAGGAGTATAAGCATCGTAAACGCCGTCATTATGAGTCTTTCTGTATTCGGTAAACGTCTTTACCACACTGTCATCTATTTTCTTGCCGTAAGCTTCGCTGCCCTTGATTACCATTCTGATTCCGCCAAAAGGCATGATGCCTCTCTTTAACGGCTGATCTGTCTGCAGGCCCACTATCTTCTCGAGATCTTTGTTTATATATCCGGGATCATGGGAGGTCATAGTTGAGATTATTTTTGTATCAACATCAAGAACTCCTCCGCTTTCCCTTTCCTTTGTCAGCAAGTCACTGACCTGTCCCCACAGCTTGGTTGTATCCCCGGTAGGACCCTCCAAAAAAGATGAATCTCCTTCATAGGGTGTATAGTTGTTAATGATAAAATCCCTTACATCTATTTCTTCACACCAGTTGCCGCTCTTAAAATTTCTCCATGCTTCCATGAAAATCACCTCTTTGTTTAAA
>JAEVZU010000175.1 GCA_023392075.1 Bacillota bacterium
AATTAACCTTTTCAATCAGCTTATATTTTGATAAAATGACCATGATTAGTTTGAGTGAGACGCTCTTTTACCAAAATTACTGTTCCAGCAGTAACCTGATAAAGGGGGGCGTCTTTCTTTCTATATTGTAATGGACATTATATCCGGCAATTCTATGACAGTCAAGTCCGTCAGCTTATGGACTTTATGTTCTGGCTGTAACAGTTTATAGTCAGAAGGGCTTGGAATAAGAAGGATAATCAAACATCTTACTGATAACAAAATTTTTACTAGACAGGGAAAACCATTTCTTAACAGTACAATTAGAAATATGCTTTGTAATGAGAAATATGCTGGATATAATAATCGAGGGAAACATGATACAGGCGTAATATTTGTTAATAAAAATGCTTATGCTAAGGTAAAGGATAGGGGTAAGTATTCTCTACAAAAAAATGACAACATACCTTCAATTGTTGAAGAAGAAATGTTTTGGAAGTGTCAAGAGTTACTAGACTCAAAAGCAGAAAATCAAAAGGGAATCTATAAAGGTGTAACAAAATATGTTGGATTACTTTACTGTAAGCAATGCGGTAAAACATATATTAGCAATAAGGATGTAGACAGGCATTTTTATAACTGTAGTACAAAGAAAAGGTATGGTGTCGGCACTTGTAACAACCCTAATATTACTTTAAAACGCATTGAAGATTTTATTTTAGAGCTATGTAATGGTAAATATAAAGAAATATATGATAAACGTGTTCAAACAAACAGTAAAGCAATATTAGATGTAAAGAATCAACTGCTTAAAAAGCTAAATACTAATGTCATTGATAATATTAATGAAAAAAAACTTGAAAAAGAAAAATGCAAAAAAGCAATAGAAAAGTTACTTGATTTATATACTGAAGATGAGATAGACAAAGAAACATATCAATCTAAAAAAATAGTTCTCAATAATAGGATTCAAGAAATTCAAAAAGAAATTGATTCCTTAGGGAATAAAGATACAATTATTATCGAAGATATAAATCAAATAGATATAATATTATCACAAAATAATGAAGTAAAAGAAAAGTATTCTGAAGATGAACTCCTATCAATCATAAATAAAATTCAAATCCAAGAAGATGGAAGTATGTTTGTTTTAGACGAATATACAATCAAGACAACCAATCTGATTCTCAAATATTTCAATAAAAACAAAGACATGGATTATGTATTCTAACCTCCTGATGGTGGGCTCTCCCGGCAGCGGAAAAACCATGCTGGCAAAAAGACTTCCCACCATCCTGCCCCAAATAACTTTTGACGAGGCGCTGGAATTAACCAAAATATACAGTGTATCAGGTCTTCTTCCCCACAAATCCTCGCTTATTTCTGCCAGACCCTTCAGAAATCCGCATCACACAATTTCGGACATTTCACTTGTCGGAGGAGGTAAACCAATAAAGCCTGGTGAAGTCAGCCTGGCCCATTACGGTGTTCTCTTCCTGGATGAATTTCCCGAGTTCGGCATTGAGGCTGTGGAAGTCCTCAGGCAGCCGCTGGAGGACGGAGAAATATGTATTTCCAGAGCAAACAGCAGTGTTACCTATCCTGCCAGAACTATGTTGATTTGCGCTGCAAATCCCTGCAAATGCGGTTTTTATTTAGATTCCTCACAGAAGTGCAGCTGCACTCCCAAAATGCTTCAGCGGTATCTTGGAAGGATTAGCCGGCCTATACTGGACAGGATTGATATCCATACCGAAGTGCGGCCTGTAAAGTACGACGACCTGGAAAAGGCCGGCGATGAGGAAACTTCAGCCGTAATCAGGGAACGGGTCAATAAGGCAAGAAATGTGCAGCTTGAGAGGTATCGGGGGCTTGGCATCTTTTCAAACTCCGAATTGTCGCCTTCCCTCATAAGAAAATACTGTGAACTTGACAGGGTGACCTCGAAATTGCTGAGGAGGGCGTTTGAAAAGCTGGGCCTGAGTGCCAGGGCACATGACAGAATACTTAAGGTTGCCCGGACAATAGCAGACATGGAGGGTGTTGATGCAATAAAATCCAGGCATGTTGCCGAGGCAATACAGTACAGGAGCTTTGACAGGTTGGTTTCGAGATATTAACTACAAAAATATAACAAAGGAGAATAGTAATGAGAGACATCGATTATTGGATCTGGTTCTCATCCTTGTCGGGATTGGGTCCTGTCAAAGCCCGAAAGCTGCTGGAGGTATACAAGGATCCCAGGATAATTTTTAACCTTTACGAGTCTGAACTTAAAGCATATAAACAGCTTTCTGCAAAAAACATGGAAGAAATTCTGAACAGGGAAAAGAGGGACAGGGTAGATTCGGTAAATGATTTAATGCTTAAAAACGATATAAAAATAATTACCATTTTGGACACAAATTATCCCGAAAAGCTGAAGCAGATCTACGATCCCCCAGTTGTACTGTATTACCGGGGAAAGCTCAGGCTGTCCGAATTTTCAATAGCAATTGTCGGGTCAAGAAAGACAACAAATTATGGTGCTTATACAGCCAAAAAGCTATCCTATGAGCTTGCTATGAGGGGTGTACAGATAGTCAGCGGTTTGGCAAGAGGAATCGACAGTATTGCCCATGAGGGCTGTCTGGACGCCGGAGGAAAAACTGCAGCAGTTTTGGGCTGCGGACTTGATTACATCTATCCGCCCGAGAATTCCCGGCTGTATGAAAACATATTAAATTCGGGCGGATTAATACTTTCGGAATATCCTCCCGGGACTCCGCCGCTTCAGTACAATTTTCCGGCCAGGAACAGAATAATCAGCGGAATATCCTCCGGCGTTCTCATAGTCGAAGCCGCCGGTAAAAGCGGATCACTGATAACGGCCGGCTATGCGCTGGAGCAGGGAAGGGAGGTATTCGCAGTACCGGGAAATATTGACTGCTCCTACAGCAAGGGTACAAACCAGCTGATCAGGGACGGTGCTAAAATAGTACTGGGAGTGGAGGATATACTGGAGGAGTTTGACTATCAGGAAGATGTAAATATAAGTGATTCTCCAGGGCAATCTCCGGGAATAAATATAAATACAGGCATGAAGACCTATATTGGCTTGAGCGGTGAAGAAATACGTGTTGTAAAAATAATTCAAAAAGGTATTCATCATATTGATGAAATAATCGAACGGAGCAATATTTCCGTAAAGGATATAAACAATATTCTTTTTATGCTTGAAATGAAGGGTATCATTACCCAGCTGCCTGGAAAACTTTTTGAAATATACCTCTAGTACAAATATCAGACTCATGTCATAATTTTATTTAATATGTGCATAATTTGATTAAGTGATGAAAGAATAATTCAGAATTAAGTAATGGTATAAAAATTTTAGAAATATTCATAAATAATTACAGAATTTACTATTTTATCGATATAAAACCTCAATGTAAGGTTGACAGATTTAAAAAAGCAGTTTAAATTAGTATTTGTCTGATAAAAATTGTAATATCAAAAAGCACATGAATTAACACGGAGGAATAAAATGGCTGATAACCTGGTTAT
>JAEVZU010000198.1 GCA_023392075.1 Bacillota bacterium
GCAAAAGGTTTGGACGGCATAATTTTATCCAGAAGAGAAGCCTTTTCCTGGCTGACCTGCGGAGCTCATGATTTTGTAGCCAAATTTTCAGAAACAGGAGTTGCCGACCTGATAGTTATGAAGGACAGATGTTACTTAGCAGCCTCCGAGATAGAACGCTACAGGATGATGGACGAGGAAATAAAAATACCGGAAGTTGAGCTTGTAAGTTTTGACTGGTACAGGAATAAAAATGATGTTATCGGCCAGTTGACCGGAGGCAGGAAGGTTGCCAGTGATACGGGGAATTTCAATACGCAGAACCTTTGTGAGGATTTCAGAAGGTTGCGATTTTCTCTGTGCGCCGAAGAAATAGGACGGTTGAATGAACTTTGCAGCCGTACTGCAATTGCCGTACAGGAAACCTGCAGGGAAATATGTGTAGGAGATACCGAACACGAAATAGCTGCAAATATCTGCAGCAAACTTATGAAGCAGGGGATTCAGCTGCCTGTCTGCCTCATTGCGGCCGACGAAAGGATTAAAAAGTACAGGCATCCCGTTCCGACAGGAAACAAAGTAAAAAAATATGCTTTAGTTGTTGTTGGAGCTGAGAAATATGGTTTGTATGTATCAATGAGCAGAATGGTGAGCTTTGGAGAACCTGATGACGAAATTCTGAGAAAGCAGAAAGCATGCCTGGAGGTTGATGCCGCTTTGATAAGGAATACCGTTGTTGGTGCCGGTGTATCCGATGTTTTCAAAGCAGCTGTCAATAAATATGAAATGACAGGTTTTGCCGGGGAATGGAAATTCCATCATCAGGGCGGGGCAGCCGGATACAGGGCCAGAGAATTCCTTGGGAACTTTGACACAGAGGAGCTGGTGCAGGAAAACCAGATGTATGCCTGGAACCCAACTATTTCAGGAACCAAAAGCGAGGATAGCATATTGGCAACTCTCCAGGGCCCAAGGATTTTGACCGAAATACCTGGCTGGCCTATGAGAAAGATAATAATTGACGGGCAGGAGATTATGAGACCGGATATACTGGTCAGATAAATTCAAAGCTTGATTAATTTTTTAATGTACTTGCTTATTTTATGACTTATCTGCAAAAGGGGCTGGATGAAAATCTGGCGTCTTTTTGTGGAATTTTTTAGTTGCATTTGATAAAAATTCTTGTTAAACTTAATACATACCGACGGTCGGTATAAATAATAACAGGAGTGATCAGATGACAAAAAAACAGTCTAAAGAATGCCGTGTTGATTCACTGCTGTCGGCGGCAGTGGAGGAATTTGCAGAAAAGGGCTATAACGGGGCTTCCATGGATGCTATTGCCAAAAGGGCAGGAGTGAGCAAAGGTGGTTTGTACCACCACTTTCCCAATAAGGAAGTACTCTTGATGGAAGCCAATCAAAAGCTTATGGAGCCTGTTTATGAGATGGCTGTGAAGGCTTTGTCAAATAAAAGTGCACTTGAAGGGCTTCGGCAGTATATAAGGGAGTATATAACATATTGGTCTGCAAGAACAAAAGAACTCAGCTTTTCCTTTCTTTCACTGGCCAAAGCCCTGGAGTCGGAAATCCTGATGGATTATTACAAGGAATATGTGCTGCAAAGTACAGCTTTTTTTGCAGAAATGTTCAAAAAGTCAGCAGAAGCCGGTGAGATAAAGGCAGCCGACGCCGAGGCATATGGAATTTCACTGATGGGAGCTTTGGACGGCGTACTTACCTACGTTGTTATCAATCCACAGGATGACATTGAAGCACTTTGTGTTCGGCTTGAAAAGGTCTGGATTGGGGGAGAGTAATAATGGATAATAACGTTTTGCTTTCGGTCAATGGGTTAAGAAAAAGTTTTGGTGATTTTTGCGCTGTTGACAACATCGGGTTTCAGGTGGAAAGAGGAGAAGTATTCGGTCTTTTGGGCCCAAACGGTGCCGGGAAGACCACTGCCATAAAAATGCTTTGCGGGCTGCTCAGGGCTGATTCGGGTGAGATCAGGATCAAGGGTTATTCATTGAATTCCGATTACAATAAAATCAAATCCATGATTGGGCTTTGTCCCCAGGAAATTGTTGTTTGGGAACTGCTTACCTGTATTGAACAATTGAAATTTATTATAATGTCTTATAACAAATCTCCAAAGTCGGCAGGAACCAGAGCAGAAAGCCTTCTCAATGCACTTGGTCTCTGGGAAAAACGGAACAAGCTGGCCAAAACCCTGTCCGGAGGTATGCAGAGAAGACTCAATATAGCTCTGGCAATTGCGCATGAGCCCGAACTGATTATTCTGGACGAACCTCAGGCGGGACTTGATCCCCAGAGCAGGATACTGGTAAGGGATTTCGTAAGGCAGCTGGCAAAGGATAAGACTGTGATACTAACCACACATGATATGGACGAAGCCGACAGGCTGTCTGACAGAGTAGCAGTCATCGATCATGGAAAGATACTTGTTATTGATTTGCCCGATAAAATAAAGCGGAAATCCGGAGCAGGAGATATGCTTCAGGTACGTGTTGACGGAGTAGCTTCGGAATTGGGCTATAGAATTCTTGATGCACTTCCGGTAGAGATTACGGAAAGAAACTTTGCCGATGGATTTTTTCTGCTTGGTGCAAATAATATATTGGAACTTATTCCGGTAGTAAATGAAATCTTAAAGGTATTTAACATTAATCCGGAAGATATGACAATCAGGAAAAGAACCCTGGAAGATGCATTTATTTCCATGACCGGAAGGGGGCTTAGGGAATGAAACTGGCAGCCTCCATAATAAAGACCTTTAAGGAAAATATAAGAGATTGGAAAGTCCTGATAATGGTTTTATTTTTTTCTCCGTTTTTTGTTCTGCTGATGAATTTATATTATGGCTCGGAACCTGCTGCATATAACATCGGAATAATAAATTATGACAGAGGAAATAAATCCTCGGAACTGCTTGAAATACTTGCTGATGCGGAGGGGAACGGCAATGCAGGATTATTCAGGCTGTCACAATTTGAAAGCAGGGAGCAGCTTGGAACAAAGGTCATGGATAAAACTGTAGATCTGGGTATGGTTATTCCCGAAAATTATTCAAAATCACTTATTATGTCATTGTATGACAGAAATTCAACTGCAGCCGTTGAATTTCTGGGAAGTATGGGCAACATGAAATATACCGTTGCTGCGGTTCTGGCTGCGGATATAGTTTATAAGCAGGGAATGGATATAGCTGAAATAACCTTGCCCTCTACCATCAAGGAAACATTCCTGGAAAAGAAACAACCTCTTAACGAGTTTGAAAATTATGCTCCGGGAATGATATCCCTTTCAATATTGATGATTCTTTTTACCGCATGTGCATCCATAGTCAAGGAAAATGACAAAAGAACTATTATCAGGCTTAAACTCAGCCGTCTTGGAGCATTTAACTTTCTTTTGGGAATATGTGCGGTACAGTCTGTAATCGCTGTCATAGCTTTAAGCCTATCCTACTGGACTGCACTGGGCCTTGGATACAAACCTGCAGGAAGCTTTGTAACGGTGCTTGCAGCCGGTGTTATTTCAAGCTTCTCAATGGTGGCTGTAAGTCTGCTGGTCGCGAGCTTTCTGAACACTGTTTTTGATGTGCTCACTATCGGCTGCTTCCCTTTTTTCATTATGATGTTTTTCTCGGGCTGCATGTTTCCACTACCCAAAATGAATTTATTCTCTCTGGGAGGTCACTCCTTTGGAGTAACTGATGTTCTGCCATTGACGCATACGGCCGGTGCTTTCAACAAGATATTAAACTACGGGGCGGATATTTCCGGTGTGGGGTTTGAACTTGCAATGCTGGCACTGCTTACGCTTATCTACTTTGTGCTGGGGATATTTGTATACCGGAAGCGAAAGCTGTCAAAGGCAACTTGACTAAATCAGACTCCATATATAATATTAATTGTAAGGCATATCCGTCAATTTTTGTATGCCAAATAACGGGAATTGTAAATTAATACTCCTTATAATTGGATATGAAAGGAGAGCTGAAATGGAATGGATTGAAAGACTTAACTCTGTTATTGAGTACATTGAAGAGCGGCTTGATTCTGAAATAAGGAATGAAGAAATAGGGAGGATAGTATTATGTCCGGTTGGACCGTTTTTAAGAACTTTTTCTCTGTTGACAGGGATAACACTTTCCGAATATATTCGCAGAAGAAAGCTTACCATGGCGGCTTTCGAACTGCAGTCCACCGATTGTAAAGTGATTGACCTTGCAGTGAAATACGGATATGAATCCTCAGATGCTTTTTGTGTGGCCTTTAAGAAAATGCATGGTATTCCGCCGGCAAATGCCCGGCAGCAGAATATCAAGCTGAAATCCTTTCCACGCTTGTCCTTTACTTTAACCATTAAAGGAGATGCAGAAATGAATTACCGGATTGTTGAGAGAGAAAGTTTTAGAGTTGCAGGGAAGGTCGTTGAATCATCGCTGGAAAACAATGTGATTCCACAGTTTTGGGACGAATGTAAAAAGGACGGTACTCTTGAAAGACTGCTTGAAGTGGGAGTTGACACAAGTACGTATGGTATGTGTTTTGGCTATAATGAAGAGGGTTTCAATGATTACATGGTAGGTATTGAAACAGTTAAGGATTATGCAGTGGATTTAAAGACCGTAACTGTTCCAAAGTCCACCTGGCTTGTCTTTGAGTCTGTTGGCCCCATAAATCCCGCACTGGGCAATACCTGGACCAGAATTTACGGGGAGTTCCTGCCTCAAAGCATTTACAAACAGTCATCATTGCCCACAATAGAGAAGTATTTTTCAAATGATGTTAATGCAGAGGACTATCTTGTTGAAATTTGGATACCGGTCTTGTAATTTAGTTAACAAAAATCCACCCGGGTGTTATTAAGGGTGGATTTATTTTGTTGAATCTCTATTGTTCCAAATCTATAACGCTCACAGGACAGCCATCCCTGGCATCCTCAGCATCCTGTTCAAACTCTTCCGGAATATCGTCTTCAATGGCCTCGGCCTTGTTGTCATCGTTCATACTGAATACTGACGGACATACGGATACGCATAATTCACAGCTTATGCAGCCGTCCTGGTCTACAGATGCTCTCATAAATTACCTCCTGTTATTTTATTTCAAAGTTATTATTACATAAATTTCCGATAATATGCCTGTAACATGATTTTATAAAATGTGTATACAATGTACTGTTTAATATTGATTTTATAAAGAACTTGCGTTAATATTAAAATTAACAAAATATACAAGTGGTCTGTAACATTAATATGTATAATTATATGTTGGGCCACTGGATTACATAGCTACGGATACAGCAGCTTCAGAGGAAGAAAATGATAAGTGATATAGAGATTATTGACAGTCATGTACACACTTTCGCCAGTGACGAAATAGCGGGAAGGATAATATCCTCCTTTAACAAGATTTATGATATTGAGTTCACAAATCCTGGAAACGGGACAATTGACAATGTTATGAACAATATGAAAGCAGGCGGAATAGACCGCACCGTAATGGTTAACTTCGCTCCGCCCAGGATAATTCATCAAAATAATCTTTGGACACTGGAAGCGGGCAGGAATTCAGCCGGGAAATTAATCCCTCTGGTAAGTTTTCATCCGGAAATGGAAGGAATATTGACGGAACACCTCGAAAACTATATAAAAATGGGTGCAAAGGGTATAAAACTTCATCCTATGGCCCAGGGGTTTGACGTCCGGGACGAAAGGATGCTAAAGCTCTATGAAAGCTGCAGTGAAAAGCGTTTCGCAATATTAATCCACTGTGGACGTGTTTCAAATGCAAGATTAAATGAATATTCTGATTTTGAGTGTATATTGCCGGTTATTGAAAAATATCCAGACTTGCCGATAATTCTTGCACACATGGCAGACGGCAGTGTTGAACGGTGTTTGGAGGTTTCAAAAAAATATAAAAATGTTTACCTGGATACATCGATTGTCATTACCGGTTATCCTGAAATAATGGATGTTAATGAACCAAGCTGGCTTGATGACGGTGAAGTTATTTCAATAATAAATGAAATTGGTGCCGACAAGGTTATATTCGGGTCGGATTTTCCCTGGGGGAGTCCTTTGCATGATTTAAAAAGAATTATGAATTTTAACCTTGACATAAGTCAGAAAAGATTGATTTTTAACCAAAATGCCAAAAGAATATTTCAGCTTGAATAGGAAAGAGGGTAGACATATGAGCAGATTTAAGCTCAAGAGTATTTTGACCCTGGCGTACAGTGCTTTTATATCTGTACTTTTTTGTCTGGCAGGATATTTGATTTCACTAAGGATTAGTTATAATTATAAGGAGACGTTTTTTCTGATAGGACTTGTTCTGGTTTTAATAGGAATAGTGGTCGTAATATCCAAAAACCAGAATAGAGTGGCTGCTGTTGATATAGCAGAACCAAAGCAGGAGAAAGATGAAATAACGGATAAAGAAACTGGTTTGATTCTTCTTGGTTTAAACGGTTTCACATCCGTATTCACAGGCGTCTTTCTACTGGTCATTGATGTCGTTCTGAGATAAATTTTCTAATTGTCGGGTTCTTTTAAATACCTTATAAACACACCAGGAATATTATATTGTAAATACATTTTCTATTTTTGTATAAAATACAATATAGATATTTTTGGATAGGAGGTATTATATGAAGAGACTGTATTTATCGATCTTATATGTGGTTATGATTTCGGTTTTGGTCAGCGGAACTATTTTATTCAGCAAGTCTCAAGTCAATAGTAATAAAAGTACCTGCTCACAAAAACTAAATCAGGCCGGTTCCGGCTCTCAAAACAAATCCTTTGATGAAAAGGATACTGTTAAAATTCACAGTCAACCTACTGCAAAAAGACAGGAAAAAATAAACGTATTCAATAATGCGGCAAAACTGGATTTGCTGGTATATTTGACCGAAGACGATTTTGGTCTTGTTACACTGAAGCTTGACTATAAACTTGACGGCAGAACGGTAACCGACAATATTGATGCTGCTCAAATGAAGGAAATAAGAAATATATTCGGATTCAGGGACAAGTACCGTAACGGATATGTTATAAAGCATATGTTATTAAATGAAAAAATGAAAAGGCTCTACTTTGCCATTGAGGGGAAAAATGAAAAGAAGTTTTACCGTACAACTCTGTATTCCTACGATTTAGAGAACTCTCATCTGGAAAGATTACATTATGATGTTGGATTTTTTAAAGGTTTTGCGGTAACACCTGACGGAAAATATAATGCCTGCAGGTATTCTGTCAGCCTGCAGAATATTCAGTATAATGAAGAAGGGAATGTTATTGTTTATAACTGTAAGGATAACAAACTGATATTCAACAGCAGCAGGGATATAGTCAGGGATAAAAAACATATGAGGAATGACCTGTATGTCTATAGTTATGATTTTGTAAAATGGCGGGATAACGATACCTTTGAGCTCAGGCAGGAAATCAGGGCAAAGGACGGGGTGGAAAAAGTAATAAAAAGATCATTGTTTTACGATTTATCTTCCAGAAGGATCACAGAATGAGGAACTGGATATTAGCCATTCAACTTGTTTTCATCAACCAATTGGTGTATTCTTTTATAAGTACGCATATTTTTTTCTTTTGGAGTGATGTTAAATGTATATTGTCGGACTCAATGGCAGCCCGAATAAGGAAGGGAATACAAGCTTTCTTGTTGGAAGAGTGCTTGAAGAGTGTTCAAAGCTTGGTGCCCAAACCATTTTACTTGATATGGGAAAAATAATGGGTGAGCAGAGAAGCGGTTATTGTACGGTATGCTCAAATCCATGTACAGGCAGCTGCTATAAAGGCACCGCACTTGAAGAAGCTTTTGAGCATATGAAAAAAGCCGACGGCATTGTGATTGGAAGCCCGGTATACTTTGGAAGCGTATCCGCACAGCTTAAGGGAATGTTTGATAAAACAAGAAAAGCCAGAGTGAATAAATGGTTTTATAATAAGGTGGGGCTTGGGGTCAGCGTGGGAACCTCAAGGTTCGGAGGGCAGGAAGCTACTCTGAAGGCAATGCATGATATGATGCTGGTCAACGGCATGATTATTGTGGGTGACGGTTATATTGATGATGACTGCGGCCACCATGGAGTATGTGCCATGAGACCTGCCAGGGATGATGAAAATGCCGTAAAAAGGGCGGTTATTTCGGCAAAAAGAATGGTTGAAGTCTGCAGGGCTACAGAAGGAATAAGGTTGGATTAATTTGTAAAATGCTATTGCAGGGTTTCTTTACAGGTCTGCATATATAATGAGATTTTAATTTAATAAGGTTTTAATTTTTATAGAATAAATGGAGTAGCTATGCTGAATGAATTTTCAAGAAATGAATTGATTATAGGAAAAGAAGGCCTTGAAAAGCTGCAAAACAGCAAGGTCGCAGTGTTTGGTGTAGGCGGTGTGGGCTCCTATACCATTGAGGCCCTTGTAAGATGCGGGGTGGGGAAGCTTGTACTCATAGATGACGACTGTGTCTGCCTTACAAATCTGAACAGGCAGCTGCACGCAACACGGAAAACAGTGGGTAAGCCCAAGGTTGAAGCTATGAGAGACCGGGTGCTGGAAATAAACCCCAAATGTGAGGTTACAATTATACAGAAGTTCTATATGCCGGATGTGGCTGAAGAAATATTGGATAAAAGCTGCGACTATATCGTAGATGCCATAGATACCGTGACTGCAAAAATTGATCTTGTTGTCAGGGCAAATGAGCTGGGAATACCGGTCATAAGCGCAATGGGAGCCGGAAACAAGCTTGATCCCACAAGGTTTGAGGTAGCGGATATCTATAAAACTTCGGTCGATCCGCTGGCAAAGGTTGTCCGGAAGGAATTGCGGTTAAGGGGAATAAAGAAACTCAAGGTGGTATACTCAAAGGAGGAACCGCGTAAGCCTGTAGAAACTGAAAGCTCCAGCTGCAGTGCAGGATGCATCTGCCCGAAAGGTTCTGCAAGAAAATGTACCGTCAAGCACCAAATTCCCGGAAGTCTTCCTTTTGTACCGTCGGTGATGGGTCTGATCATAGCCGGTGAAGTGGTAAAGGATCTTATCGGATGGGGGAAGCAGCATGTTTGAGAAACGTTTAAATATTTTTACAGGTCATTTTGGAAGCGGAAAGACCGAAGTTGCGGTAAATTATGCTCTGAAGCTTGCAGAGGCGGATTACAAGACCGCAATAGTGGATTTTGATATAGTAAATCCCTATTTCAGGACAGCCGATGCAAAAGAAGAACTGGAAAAGAACAATATCTGGGTTATTTTGCCCATGTATGCAAATACAAATGTTGACGTTCCGGCCATACCGCCGGAAATATACTCCCTTTTTCAGAAAAAGGAATATAAGGCTGTTCTGGATGTGGGAGGAGATGATCTGGGAGCAAAAGCGGTATCCAGATTTAAAGAGGAAATACTCAGCGACGACTATGAAATGTTTTTTGTCATTAACACAAGAAGAGGTATGACCGATACCCCGGAAAAAATCATTGAAATGATAGCTCTGATTGAAGACAGCGCCAATATCAAGGTTACCAGACTTATCAACAACAGCAACCTTCTTGAGGAGACCACCCCTGAAATTATTCTTGAAGGCAATCGAATAATTTCCCAGGTGTCTGAGAAACTTGGCATTCCACTGAGCATAACAGCAGGTCTGGAAGAAGTTATCAACTGTCTTGAAAGCAGCAGGCTGAGCGGTTCCGAATTGCTGCCGCTGAGGAAACAGATTCACCTTCCCTGGAACAGAGGGTGACGGTGGCCGCTATGCGGCTCAAAGCCAAAATATGGCTTCGGAGGTTAATATAACATAATGGTTTTATATTTCTTTTTAGCGGCTATAGCGGGTTATATTATTTTCAGTATTTGCGGGAAAGCCGCACATGACAGGAAATGCCGGAAGAATGTACGGGCACAATGGGGAAAGAAGCCCGCAAGAGAGTGCACCCCCAATGATTATATCTCTATCGGCAGCTATTTTAACAATGTCAGGGAAAAAAGCGGAAGTTTTTATATAGATGATATAACCTGGAATGACCTTGATATGAACAGGGTATTTTCAAGGATCAATAACACGCAGACCGATATTGGTGAGGAATATCTGTACAAGATGCTCAGAGAGCTCCAATATGATAAGGAAATATTGCAGAACAGAAACGATATGATCGAGTACTTTCGCTGCAATAACACCGAAAGAGAAAAAATCCAGATTTTGCTGTCTCAATTGGGTAAATTGAGATTCTTAAATTTGTTTGAGTACATAAGCGGAAAAAGAAAGGGTCTTGGAAAAAGCGGACTATTTTATAAAATTTTATCCGTAGCTTTCCTTGTCACACCTTTTATATCGGCTGTTTATCCTCCGGCTGCAGTCTTGTTTTTCATATCAATGGCACTGAACATATCAATGTATTTTAAAGCAAGGGATCAGATAGTCGGTCATTTGCAGGCGTTGAGTTACCTCGTAAATATGATCAGTACGGCAAAAAGGCTTGCCAGACTGCCGTATGGGCAGATCCGGCAATATACTGCGGTTTTGAAAAAATGTACAAATAGGATCAAAGGCATCAGCCTTAATACCTTCTTTTTTTTGTTCTATACAACTGAGAATTATTTTTTTGAGATCATAAAAATATTCTTTCTGGGTGAACCCATAGCATATCACAGTATTTTTAAGCTGATTGAGAAGTACAGAGGGGAATTGAAAACCATTTATGAAACTTTGGGTGAACTTGAAAGCCTGACAGCTGTCGCGTCATACAGAGAAAGCGTCGAATATTATACATTGCCTGAACTTAAGCCTTGCAATATAATAAACTGCGCAAATAAAGACCAAAACAGCGATAAAATCCTTCACTTTACAGAACTGTACCATCCGCTGATAGATAATCCGGTGGCGAACAGCTTTGATACACTAAAATCAATACTCATCACAGGTTCAAATGCTTCAGGCAAATCCACCTTTCTGAAGTCGGCCGCCATAAATGCCATATTTGCCCAGACCATCTGCACCTGCCTTGCAAAGGAATACAGCTCCTGTTTTTTCAATATTTACAGTTCAATGGCACTTAACGATAATCTGGAAGCAAAGGAGAGTTATTATATTGTTGAAATAAAGTCGCTGAAGCGCATCATTCAAGGTATCAACCCAGACCTTCCCGTCCTTTGCGTTATTGATGAGGTGCTTAGAGGAACCAACACTATTGAAAGGATAGCGGCTTCTTCCGAAATAGTGGCTTATATTTCACAAAGCAACTGTATCTGCCTGTGCGCTACGCATGATATAGAGCTGGCTCAGATATTAAATGACAAGGTGGAGAATTATCATTTCCAGGAGTTTTTTGATCAGGACGAAATTACTTTTGATTATATAATCTATCCGGGACAGGCTTCTACGCGCAATGCAATAAAACTGCTGAAAATTCTGGGCTATGATGAGGCAATCGTGGAAAATGCCGAAGCCAGAGCCGGAGAATTTATCAGTAAAGGTCAGTGGGAGCGTATGAGTGGCAATTAACTGTTAATAATTCTTGAGTCTTTGACTGCGGTATTTGTACCAGCCAATCATTGATATTATTTACATCTAAGTGTATTGGTGGTATAATACACTTGAAATGGCGGAGGTGACCTGATATTGTTGGATTTTTCAGGGCTGATATTAAACAACAAGGATCCTGTTTATATACAAATATCTGATTATGTAAAAAAGAAAATACTGCTGGGGCATGTGGAAAACGGAACCGGACTTCCGTCAAGACGTGAGCTGGCCGCGGCATTGAACATTAATCCCAATACCGCCCAGAAGGCATACAAATTAATGGAGGACGAGGGGTTTATCGTCACCAGCACAAATGTAGGCAGTGTGATCTGTATAAATGATCAAATATATTCCAGGATTGAGTCGGAGCTTACCGAGTCCCTGGTCAGCGACTTTGTTACTGCGGCCAGAGAAGTAAGTCTGTCCTATAAAAAAGTAATTCAGCTTATAACAGATAAATGGGATGTTTAATGAATTGGTGTATTATTGCTATAGTACAGATGGGGTGATCATATGAAAACTTTGTATAAATTGATAAATTTCCAATTCGGTTTTATTTACAAACTTGTGCTGGTTGAGTGTTTACTGCTTATTGTGGTGCAGAACATACTCCTTTACATAACGAAAGAGGATAATCCCGCCGACAGGTATATACCGTTTGAAAAGCTGATAGCACTTTCGGGTTTACCCGCAGTATTTTACATTGGCTTTGTTTTAACTCTTGCGGGATGTGTTTACAGTGTTCTGTCTGATTATTCCGGCAGCAAGGGTATTTATACACTTATGACAATTCCAGGCGGCAGGTACTGCATTTATTTCTCCAAAGTCATACCGGGCTTAATTTATTTCCTCATACTTATATGCTCCCAGCTTATCAGCATACTGTCAGGGTATATGTTCTTTTCAACCCCCATTTCAGTTAATGTGGCTGATGGGCTTATAAGTTACTCACGGCCTGTAAACGGTTTATTCCTGGCCTTTGTGCGTTCGGATTTCCTGAGGCTTCTGTTCCCTGTGAGCGCTGAAAGCTTTATTTCTACCTTTATGATGGTAATATCCTTGATACTGGGGATATTTTTCATAAGCTACGCTGTATTAGCCCGAAGGTATCGGCAACTGGTTTTTCCGATTTTAAATTTTTTGACGGTTATTTTTGAGGTTAATAAAAGAAATGCTTCGGTATTAGCGGGCGGGAATCAGAACCTGCATGTGTTCAGTATCATTTTGTTTGTTTTTAGCTTGTTTTATGTGTATCAAAGCATAAGATGGTTAAAAAACAGCACAATCCTTGGGTGATGTGATCGATTGGAGGATAACTGGATGAAGATTTTCAGAAAAAATGCTGCTGCAATTACTGCTCTAATTACGCTGCTTATTGCAGGTATTCTGGGAGGAGGCATAATAAGCGCACAAAACAGCGGAACCTTGTATCTGAAGGATATTCAGGGAGACAGAGAAGTTCTGGGGGATGTGGTTATCGACGGAGTGCTTCAGGACAGCTGGCATGGGCAGAACTTTTCAATAGATGGCGGGAATTTGAAAAAGAGCTTCAGGTTTTACGATAAGAGCTCGGACCTGGTTATGTCCTCTCAAAGTCCCTATGGAAATACAACATATATAGATGGAATCCAATATTATCAGATAATAGATGCCAGGCCTTCCCAGGATGCAAATGTGGAGGTGGAAAGCAAGCCATGGGAGCCGGCGGGGACTGCGTCTTCCGGAGCAGGCAGCCCGCTGCCGGAGAGTATCAGATATATTGAAGAAATCACCAGGGCCGATAAAATTGACCTGCTTGTAAATATGAACAGGCAGAACTCGAAGGGAATAAGAGAGGCCGTCGTCAGGGTAAATACCGGCATACAACTGAAATCACAGGAAAAAGAGTTTTTATTTAATAAAACTTATTATATAAATGAAAATGAAGCTCCTCCGGTAAGAAATGTTGTAGCTGAAAACTCAAATATCGGACTTGTTAGCCGTGGTAACTCCAATAACAGTTTCACGGTTATAAAGGATAAGCTGTATTTTACAGTCCTTACCGATAAAAGAGCTTCCGGGAACAATGGCATATTCCGTATAGATGAATGGGAAACCTGGTCTAACTGGGATAACAGGGAGGACTACGGCAGTTTTGAAAAAATAGTTAATATCGGCCTGGCCGATAACAATATTGATATTCTGGGACTGGAGAACGTGAACGATAAGCTTGTAATGTATATGTTGATTGACAATGTCCTTACTTTCAGGGCATTTGAGCCTGATACGGGAGCGCTCATTGACGAATTGACTCTGGAGTCGGCGGTTGTAAATGACAAAAACAATTTTTATCAGGTGTTTAAGCAGGGGAAATATCTGACCGTCTGCTTTATGAATAAAACCAGAATGGCGGTTTCGGTGAAATTTGAAAGCCGGCTTACACTGGAGCATTTTGCAGGCTCCCTGGCATTTGAAGGAATCAGGGAGGAGGCAGCCATGCTCGACAATGCTGCGGTTGTGAATGGGAAGCTCTTTATATTTACCTATGTTACAGATGAAACGGACAGCGGAATTTCAGTAGATATACTGAAACGGAGAAAATTCATACTGCTGGTATATGACAGGACGGATTCTTCCGGAAAGCTCCTGTACAAGGGGGAGCTTGTATCCGATGCAAACGAGGATACCGTATATGACAGGCAGAACATGGCAAATTCAGGCGGATATAGTTTATATGATTACCGGCAGTTTGATGCGGTAAGGGTATACTCCGCATCGGAAATCGAGGGTTGAGATGATTGAAATAAAACATGTAAAAAAGTATTATGGCACAAAAGCACTTGGGCTTATGGAGGAAAGTGCCGTTATAAATTCAGGCGAAGTAGTAGGTATACTGGGCCAAAACGGAGCAGGGAAAAGCACACTTTTGAAGGCTGTTATGGGGTTGACGGAATTAACCTCCGGCCAGGTGCTCATCGACGGAAAAGCTCCTGCAGAAATGTACGGGGAGATGGCCTTTATCACACATGAGGGCAGTTTTTTCCCTCATTTGACACCCTGCGGGTACGGTGAGTTTCTTTCGGAATATTTCCCGGGCTTTAATAAAGAACGCTATGAGAAGCTTTTGAAATTTTTTGAACTTGAGCCGTACAGCAAAATAAAAACCTTTTCACATGGGCAGAAAGCCAGGCTGGAAATGTGTGCCGGCTTGTCCAAAACGGCCAGATACATTATAATGGATGAGCCGTTTTTAGGGGAGGACATCCTCACACGTCAGGATTTTATCAAGCTCATGGCCTCAAGCATTAAAGAGGACGAGACGATTCTCATCAGTACCCACCATGTCAATGAAATAGAAAATTTCCTGGATAGGGCTATTATTCTGCGGCATGGAAGGATAGCAGCAGATGTTTATATAGATGATTTGAAAAATCAGGGTAAAACTTTGCAGCAGCTGATCATGGAGCTTTCCGGATACAGCAGGGATAAATTTAACGAATTGCCGGACTGATTTTATTGCAGGCTAACTATTCCGATCCTGCAAAAATGACTTTTTGATATTGATTTTGGACAATAGATGACAATACTTACAAAAGTCGATTGCTTTCGGCTTTCAGCAGATAGTAATTGACTTGCAATTAAAATTAAAGAGTTTTATAATAAACAATAGTTTTAGATGTTACAGACTACTGGTAAATAATTTCAAATTAATTATTAGATTAATTATTTAAATCAAATACAAGTGAGGTTTTGACAATGGCAAAAGTAATATTCCATGAGGAAAGATGCAAGGGATGCAAGCTTTGTGTAACAGTATGTCCCAAGAAAATTGTCATAATGAAATCCGACAAATTGAATCAGAAAGGCTTTCATCCTGCAGGTGTAGACGAAATGGAAAAATGCATCGGCTGTACTTTCTGTGCCACCATTTGTCCTGATTGCGTTATTGAAGTTGAAAAGTAGAGCGCGGGTAATACACAATGCTACATATCACTAGTTCCCCGTGTTTAAGTGTCGAGAATTTATTTGGGAGGATAAAAAATGTCTGAAAAATTATTAATGAAGGGTAACGAAGTAATTGCCGAAGCTGCCTTAAGAGCCGGCTGCAAACATTATTTCGGATATCCCATAACACCACAAACCGAAGTAGCGCATTACATGGCTAAGAAAATGCCTGAAATTAACGGTACATTTGTTCAGGCCGAGAGTGAAGTAGCTGCTATAAATATGGTATACGGAGCTGCAGCAGCAGGCGCACGTGTGCTTACATCCTCATCAAGCCCCGGAATCAGCCTGAAGCAGGAAGGTATCTCATATATCGCAGGTGCCGAGCTTCCCTGCGTTATTGTCAATATAGTACGCTGCGGACCTGGTCTGGGTGGAATATTGCCGGCACAGTGCGACTATTTCCAGGCAGTCAAGGGCGGAGGGCACGGAGACTACAAAATGGTAGTACTTGCTCCTTCCAGTGTTCAGGAACTCTACGAATTAACAGTCGAGTCCTTTAATATTGCAGACAGATACAGAATCTGCACCATGATCATGGGTGACGGTATGCTGGGACAGATGATGGAAGCCGTGGAATTTAAAGATAAGGAAGAAATATATCACGACGACAAGAAGTGGGCTACCACCGGTACAAAGATGCAGAGGGAAAGCAATGATGTAACCTCCATATATATTAATCCTGAAGTGCTTGAAAAGCATAATCTGAAGCTTCAGGCCAAATACAGGCAAATAGAAGGGAAGGAAGTCCGCGTTGAAACCTATAACTGCGAAAATGCGGATATAATAGTAACTGCGTACGGTACTATTGCACGTATCATCAAGAATGTCATAAAGTCAGCCGAAAAGGAAGGCATAAAGGTTGGTCTTATCCGTCCTGTCTCACTTTGGCCATTCCCGACAGCTGCCTTTGAAAAATATGCCGAGACGCCAAAGGCATTCCTCAGTGTTGAATTAAGTGCCGGTCAAATGGTGGAAGACGTTCGTCTTGCAGTAAACGGCAAATGTCCGGTACATTTTTACGGACGTATGGGTGGTATGGTTCCCAGCCAGAAGGAGATTCTTAACAAGATCAAGGAAATTTTAAAATAAAACCCTCAAGAGGGTTTTCAATACTTACTATTGTATCGCTGCATAGCAGCGGAATGGAGGTTATATGGCAACGGTGTTTAAAAAACCACATGCTTTAAAAGATCTGCCACTTCACTATTGTCCCGGATGTACACACGGAATTATTCACAGATTAATAGCGGAAGTAATAGACGAGCTTGAAATAGAAGGTACTACAATTGGCGTGTCGCCGGTTGGCTGTGCTTACAATAATTATGAGTATTTCAACTGCGATTTCGTACAGGCCGCTCACGGCAGAGCTCCTGCAGTTGCTACGGGTATAAAGAGAGTGCATCCTGACAACTACGTGTTCACGTATCAGGGAGACGGGGACCTTGCTGCAATAGGTACGGCCGAAATCGTCCACGCAGCTACCAGAGGAGAAAACATTACAACTGTGTTTGTCAACAACGCCATCTATGGCATGACCTCAGGCCAGATGGCACCCACAACCCTGTTAAATCAGGTAACAACTACATCACCGTACGGCAGAAAGCCTGAAATACACGGTTTCCCCATTAAGGTCTGTGAATTGCTTTCCACCCTTGAAGGTGCTGTTTATGTTGAAAGAACTTCGGTCCATGATGTTAAAAATATAAATAAAACAAAAGCGGCAATAAAGAAGGCCTTCCAGGTACAGAAAGCCAAAAAGGGCTTCTCAATAGTTGAAGTTCTCTCAACCTGTCCTACCAACTGGGGCATAAATCCAGTTGATTCATTAAAATGGCTTGAACAGAACATGATGCCGTTCTATCCTTTGGGAAACTTTAAAGGAAAGGATTTGGAGGTGCTGTAATGAAACAGTTGGAATTGATTATTGCCGGCTTCGGCGGTCAGGGTATACTTTCGGCAGGCAGATTGCTTGCATATGCCGGTATGCTGGAGGGAAAATATGTTTCATGGCTCCCATCCTACGGCCCTGAAATGAGAGGCGGAACTGCAAACTGCAGTGTTGTAATATCCGATGAGCCTGTGGGTTCGCCCATACTTGACACGGCAAATGTCTTGGTGGTTATGAACGGCCCTTCACTTGAAAAGTTTGAGAAAGCGGTTGAACCAAACGGTTTGATAATTTCCGACAGTTCATTGGTAGAAGCAAAGCCAATGAGGACCGACATAGATTTTTCCGGAGTTCCTGCAACTCAAATTGCATCGGACATGGGGAACCTCACATATGCCAACATAATTATTTTAGGGAAATTGCTTGCCAAGACAGGCATAGTATCCAGGGAAAGCTTTGAAGCCGCCCTGAAAAAAGTGCTGCCTGCCAAGAAGCACCACATGATTCCCGACGAGATGAAGGCTTTGAACCTTGGACATGATTATTAAAATAACTTTTATATCAATATCGAAACAAAGTGTCACCGAAAGGTTAGAAGTATTGAGGGCCAGGCGGAGTGTGTTTTCAGTATTTCTGTTGCTAAATGTTAAGGTAAATAATAAAGAGCTTACTAAAATTATTGAATAATTTTTTTAGTAAGCTCTTTGAATTGTAAATATTTTTTAGTTATATAACATGTCCCTGGCAAATACTAAATGTTAAACAATATTTCGGCATAGGTTGGGAATGGCCACAATTTTGCATCCACAATACACTCAAGTTTGTCAGCCACTGCTCTTAAATTGCTCATTTGTGCAAAGACTTCGGTTCTATAAAGCATGGCCTGTGCGTAAGTATCCTGGGTTGCTTCCTGGGCCCGGGTAACTTTTTCATCAAGCAGGGATATTTCCTTATTTAACCGTGCCGTCAATGAAGCTACCTCTTTAAGGAGTTCGGCATTGGCACTGATATCTGCATCCACTCCGCAGCTCTTTATCTGGTTTATCGAGCCGGCTAATTGAGCACCGAAGTTTATTGCCGCAGGAAGGATTTGTCTTCTGGACATCTCCAGCATGGTCAACGCTTCGATATTTATCGTCTTTATATATTTTTCAAGGGATATTTCATATCTGGAATGCATTTCCGCTCTGCTGAATACCTTGTGCTTTTCCATAACAAAGAGATTTTTTTCATCCGTCAGACATTTTATGGCTTCAACATAACTCTTGATATTGGGAAGTCCTCTCTTTTCAGCTTCTGTTACCCAATCCTCCGAATAACCGTTTCCGTTGAATATAACACGGCCGTTATCCTTAACAACATCTTTTATAATGTTATTGACTTCAGTGTTGATATCTGAAGCTTTTTCCATCCTGTTGGCGAAATTTTCCAGAACCTCGGAAACTATTGTATTCAGGAAAAAATTTGAGGATGCAATGGAGGCAGAGGAACCAACCATTCTGAATTCAAATTTGTTGCCTGTGAAAGCAAACGGAGAGGTTCTGTTTCTGTCGGTTGTATCCTTTGGAAGGGCAGGCAGAGTGGATACTCCGACAGTTAATTTACCTGCCTTGTTGGCACTTATATCTTCACCTGAAACGATCTGATCCAGTATTTTTGTAAGCTCGTCACCCAGGAAGATTGATATTATGGCCGGAGGTGCCTCGTTTGCACCCAATCTATGGTCATTTCCGGGATTGCCTGCAGCCAGTCTCAAAAGGTCGGCATATTCGTCAACCGCTTTGATTACGGCACATAAGAAAATAAGGAACTGGGCGTTTTCATGAGGTGTTTTGCCGGGATCCAGCAGATTTTGCCCGTCATTGGTGGACAATGACCAGTTATTGTGTTTCCCCGAACCGTTAACTCCGGCAAAGGGCTTCTCATGAAGCAGGCAAACCAGACCATGTCTCAGGGCTATGGATTTTAACAGCTCCATGGTGAGCTGATTGTGATCGGTGGCAATATTTGCAGTGGTAAAAATGGGAGCAAGTTCATGCTGTGCAGGTGCAACTTCATTATGTTCTGTCTTTGCAGAGATGCCCAATTTCCATAAACCTTCGTCAAGGTCCTTCATGAAGGCCGAAACACGTTCCTTTATACTTCCATAGTAATGATCTTCCATTTCCTGACCCTTGGGAGCTTTTGCACCAAAGAGGGTTCTGCCTGTAAAGATCAAATCCTTACGCTTGTCGTACACTTTTTTGTCAATGAGGAAGTATTCCTGTTCGGGACCTACTGTTGAGGTAACCTTGGTAACCTTCTCATTGCCGAAAAGGCGGAGTACCCGTACGGCACTTTTGGAAAGGCATTCCATGGATCTGAGCAAAGGAGTTTTCTTGTCAAGGGTTTCACCGGTATAGGAACAAAAAGCCGTAGGTATATATAAAGTAGCGTTTTTAATAAAGGCGGGTGAAGTACAATCCCAGGCAGTATATCCTCTTGCTTCAAAAGTAACCCGCAAACCGCCAGAAGGGAAGGAAGAACCGTCAGCTTCACCTTTTATCAATTCTTTACCCGAAAATTCCAATATTACCTTGCCATCCTCGGTAGGGTTAATGAAAGAATCATGTTTTTCAGCTGTAATGCCTGTCATTGGCTGAAACCAATGTGTAAAATGGGTCGCCCCCTTTTCTATTGCCCAATCCTTCATACAACTGGAAACTACTTCAGCGATTTCCAGAGTAAGAGGAAGTCCTTCGTCAATAGTTTTTCTAAGTGCCTTATACGTGGCTTTTGGGAGTCTTTCCCTCATTACCGAATCGTTAAACACATTAGAACCAAAAATCTCACTTAAATGACTCATAAATCACCTCATAAAATAATTATTAAAAGCAGCTTGGTATCAAGTTACTCATTATCAACTTAATTAATACTATTAAAAGATACAATTTTTTAAATATAATTGCAAGAGAAAAAAATCATTACGTCTTTTTTGGGGGTTAGGTTGATTTTCAAGACAAATATGGATTGCCTGTAAATAGCTGTTTATGTGAATAATATAAAATATTATGCATGAAGAATAATCAAAAAAATTGCAATAATTGTTTGGTTTTTGTATCAAAAAACAGGTTCCTTATTGAACTCTTTTACAGATATATTACTATTGGCAGGGAAATTAAAAATACGGTATCAACTGTGTTATAATACTTATTATGTAAGCTTGCAGGCTTTTTGGGGCATGTTCTCTCAACCGGAACAATTCGGAACTAAAATAGATATGACAAAGGTGGTAATTTTATAAACATAAATTTTAATCCCGTCAGCTTGATATTAATTGTCCCTGTGATATTTATACTGGTTTCGGCTTTATTTACTCCTTTCAGCCGCGACCGGATACTAAACGGATTTTATTCAATTGTAAATAATATTGAATTTATAACAGCACTGCTGATTGCACTATTTATAACCAAGGGTATACTTTTTGATAAAAGCAATGCGGTATTCAAATTTACTTATGACTTATTACCTGCGGCTGTTAAAGCCAGTTTGGAGGCAAATAATATATATACCTATCTCTGCGCTGCTTTTATAATTCTAATTATTGTAGTTCTATTGCTCAGACTTGTAACTTACCCCTTGTATAACTATGTTTTTGACGGTGCTGCCAACAGGATATACAGATCCATGAGCTCCATGGGCTCCTTTTCAAAAAAGGTAATTTCCTTGCTCTGCAGTATTCCCAGAGCGTTGGTAACATTAATATGTCTGAGCTTTATATTTTATTTTTTTTCATATTATTTTACGGTGCCTGGGCTCTCGAAATATATAGATGAGTCCAGGGTATTGAATTCGGTTTATGACACTGCTTTAAAACCTGTTATTGATTCGGATATCGCAAAAAAAATACCTGTAATCATAAACGACCAGTTCAACAAGCAGCAGGGTATTGGTGAACAAAGGGCAAAAATTGCCGAAAATATCAAAGATGCTCTTGGCAATTATAATATAAAGGTAATTCAGTACTTTAACGGAGTGACTCTGGATGATGCCGTGAAGTCAACACCTGAAATAGATAAACTTGCTGTTGATCTGACAAAGGGGGAGTCCGGAGACTATGGAAAAAGTAAAAAATTATACAGATGGATAACAGGTAATATAAAATATGATTATGAAAAAGCAAGAAAAATAGCAAAAGAAACCAAGGATACACAATCCGGAACAATAATTTGCTACCAAACCCAAAAAGGTATCTGCTTCGATTATTCAAGCTTGTTTATATCCATGTGCAAGGCAAACGGCATTAAGGTAAGGCTGGTAACTGGACTGGGGTACAGCGGTCTTTCATGGGGCGATCATGCGTGGAATCAATTTTATGATTCCCAGTCAAATAGATGGGTCAATGTTGACTGCACTTTTGGAGTAAGCGGGGGGAATTACTTTGATACAGCTAAATTCTCTTTCGATCATAAAAATGATGAAATTCAAGGGGAGTGGTAATATAATTATCCTAAAAATTTTGGGAAAGTGTTAAATTACTTAGAAAATATAGAAATTAATGTAAAAAAGTAGTAAAATGATATAGATTCCATAAAAAATAACATTTTAATATAATAGTTCTGATAGGGGATTGAATAAAATGAGACTCAAATCAAAACACATTCCCGGGATAGATTTCTTACCAATGATTTTTATATTGATTTTGATCATAATTGGAACATTAGGAATTATATCATATCAGAATACATCCTCCATCCTGAGAAAAAGTATTATTGATTCCAACATTTCCAGGGCTGTTGATAATTCAAACCTGTTAAAACAGCATTTGAAAGAAATGAAAACGATTATTGAAGGAGTGAGCTTCAGAAGTGAAATTCAATCAATGGATTGGGCCGTCCAAAAACCGGTTTTGCTTGAAGAAGCTCAAAGATTGAATATTTTAAGATTTCAGATAACGGACATGTCGGGTAAAGCCCATTCCACTCCGGGAGATCAGCTTGATTTGCCGGAAGGGGAATGGGTTCAAAATGCTTTAAAGGGTGAAACGTACATATCCGAGCCTGTTCAGCGAAACAGTGACAATAGGTTAATAATGGTTTGCTCTACACCCATAAAAAATAAAAAAGGGGATATTGCCGGAATACTCACAGCTTCAATTGCCCCTCTTTTTCTGATTGACAGCGTAAGCAATCTGCAAATGGGTGAAACAGGCTTTGGATTTATAATAGATAAAGAAGGAAAAATAATTGCATATCCTGATAAGGAAAAAATACCGGCGACGGATATTAAAGAAAAGTCAGGATTTAATAATTTATTTCATGAAATAAATTCTCTGGAAAAAGGATATGCCTTTTACAAATATGCAAAAAAGGATTACTTTACTACATATGCACAAATTACAGATAGCGGATGGTTTTTAGCGCTGACGGCACCCAGGCGGGAGATATTTCAAAAGCTGGATACCCTTAAAACGGAGTTCCTTGTGTTAACTGTCATAACCATAACATTCTGTATATTTTGCTCCTTTCTATTAGTGCGATATTCATTTAAAAGAAAAATTGTTGAAAATCTTGAGCTGTTGGTACAAGAAGATAAACGTCTGTTAAAGGAATCATCGGAGCTTGAAAAATTAAGAACACAATTTTTCGCCAATATCACCCACGAGTTGAGAACTCCTCTTAATGTAATTCTGGCATCGATACAGCTCTGTAAATTTTACTTTGAAAAAGAGAAAGGGACACATAACGTTAATTTGTCCAAACACTTAAAAACAATGAAACAGAACTGTTATAGACTCATGAGACTTGTAAATAATTTAATTGATACAACAAAAATTGATGTGGGATTTCTTGAAAAACATGCCGGAAATCATAACATAGTAAAAATAGTTGAAGATATAACCATGTCCATACAGGAATTTACCGAAAATAAAGGTATTAATCTGTTTTTTGAAAAAAATTCCGAGGAGAAAATAATTGCCTGCGATGTTGATAAGATTGAGAGAATTATGCTCAATCTTATATCAAATGCCATTAAGTTTACCGATCAGGGAGGCAGTATTTATGTTAAGGTTGAGGATAAGGGTGAAAATATTGTAATATCGGTAAGGGATACCGGAATAGGCATACCCAGGGATAAGCAGAATGCCATTTTTGAACGTTTTGTTCAAGTTGAGCAGACCCTGACAAAAAATAAGGATGGCAGCGGTATAGGCCTGGCTATGGTTAAATCTTTTGTTGAGATGCATGGAGGTACAATAACGGCAGTCAGTGAGTATGGCAAGGGAAGTGAATTTATTATGGTACTGCCTGTGACAACCGTAGAAAACAAGAAGGAGGAAATTTGCCTTGAGGAGGTTGAAACTCAAAGAAGGATTGAACGGATAAATATTGAGTTTTCAGACATATATTATTCGTGAAACTTAATACATTGGAACAATAATATTTATTTTTTGTCTATCATTTCTCTTTATGGTAAAATATTTTACAGATTATACGATATTCTTATGACAATTGAAGGAGAATTTATTAAATAATGGACATACAGGCTACCGAAAAGGAATTGAGAGACAGGATAGAAAGGCTTTGCAAAGAGCTCACAAAAAGGCATCAGGATTGGGATTCGGCGTTAATTTTAAGCCGTGTCAATCAATATTATTTTACCGGTACTATGCAGGACGGAATACTTATAATAAAGAAGAACGGGGAGGCAATGTATTTTGCCAGAAGAAGTTATGACAGGGCAAAGGCTGAATCGCCGCTCAACTGCATATATCCCATGGAAAGCTATAGAGATGCGGCAGCTGCAGCAGGCCGGGAACTTGGAAATACATTGCTCGAAACAGAACTGTTAACAGTCGCAATTCTGGAAAGGCTTAAAAGGTATTTTTCAATAGATAAAATGTATGGCCTTGATAACATTATTTTTGGAGTAAGGGCTGTAAAGAGCCCATACGAACTATACTGGATGAAGGAATCGGGAAAACAGCACCAAAAGCTGCTTGAGGAAATCGTGCCTTCAATTTTGAGAGAGGGTATGAGTGAAGTGGACTTTACCGCCGAGCTATACCGGTATATGCTTAAAATAGGTTTCCACGGGGTTTCACGATTTTTCAGATATCAGACCGAAATGATAGCAGGTCAAATCGCATTTGGCGAAAATTCTCTATGCCCTACAAATTTTGATGGACCGGGAGGCATGAAGGGGATGAGTGCCGCAGTTCCCATTATTGGCAGCAGGGACAGGTATCTGAAAAAAGGAGATCTGGTTTTTGTCGATATCGGATTCGGAATGAATGGCTACCACAGTGACAGAACACAGGTTTACATGTTTGGAGAAACTCCTCCGGAGGAAGTTGTAACGGCCCACCGCAAATGTATTCAGATACAGAAGCAGACTGCAGAATTATTAAAGCCAGGTAACATTCCGGCACAGATATATGAATCGGTAATGTTGGGGATAGAGGAGGATTTCCTTGATAACTTTATGGGCTTCGGAAACAGGAAGGTTAAGTTCCTCGGTCATGGAATAGGCCTTCACATTGATGAGCTTCCCGCCATAGCAGTGGGGTTTGACAGCCCGCTTGAAGAGAATATGGCTATTGCTCTGGAGCCGAAAAAAGGAATCGCGGGTGTTGGTATGGTAGGTGTTGAGGATACCTATATAGTGACACCCCATGGCGGACAGCTGATTACCGGAGGAGAAAAGGATATTATTACGGTATGAAAATAGACAGATTTCTTAAAAACTATAATGAATTTATAGAAAGAGTAAATGAACTTGGTTTTATGGCATTATCAGATATCCTTACAGGTTTTCCTGCGTTAACTGCCGAGACCAGGAGGGAAACCTGGCATACCGGCGATCCTGATACCGATCCCTGGCGTTGGAAGGATAGAGCGGCAGAAGAAAAACAACTGGCCTTTGGATGTATTCTTGGCGGACATAAGGGGTTTGTTTCACCGTGGATGTATCCATACTTTTATGTTTGCTGCCATCCGGAGGAAACTATGGAAGACAGGTGGCGGAACGGAGTGGTAAGCCCCGAGGTAAGAGAACTCTGGAAGCTTTTTGAGAGAAAAACATTACTTGATACAAGTGATATAAGACATGAAATGGGCGTCGGCAGAAAAGGCGGCAGTAAAGTGGACAATGCAATTGTTGAGCTTCAAAAGCATTATTATATTACTGTTGCAGGCAACAGGAGAAAACTGGGCAAATCGGGGGAACCCTACGGGTGGCCTGCAAATGTATATGACAAGGCTTTGAATTGGGCACCGGCTGATTGGCTTGACCAAGGCTCAGATTTGGAAAAAAGTGAAGCGGGATGTTATATAATCGAGACAGGAGTCAAGATCAGTAACAATGTGAAAGAAGCGGCTCTGAGAAAAGTTTTGTCGATCAGGTGACATACACATATCATTTAATCCTCCCTCGGTTTTTTAAGGGAAAATTACGTAGAAATTAAATTTATGTGACCGCGAATCCTGTTTTACGTGTGATGTGTTATAATATACCAGGAAATACAGAAACTGATATTATTAGTCTGTATATTTCCGGCAATAAATTTTAGTGGGAGGATTGTTTAATGAAGTATAAAAATAAGGCAAGTATTTTTTTGTTGGCCGTGGTTATGGCAGTAATGCTGCCCTTTTCTTCATTTGCGGCCGGGGGAGATGTGAATTGGGGATGGACAAGTGGGATTGCAACTGCTGTTGAAAACGGTAAAGCAGTTGAACTTAATCAAATATTTGAATATGAAGGTCATAAGATAAAGTTTGAAAATGCCGTTTGGGAAGACTATGCTCTTTTGGTATCCTTTTCAGTTCTGGATGCGGATAAAGAAGATTCAGTTATGCTGTCGCAGGTTTCTCTTGTAAATGAAGAGGGAAAATCTTTAAGTCAGGGTTGTGGCAGTGAATATGACGGAAACGGAAAAGGGGTTCTGGAGTTTGATCTGGACAAGGATCTTATTACAGGAGATAAAGTATATTTAAAAATACATACGGTACGCGAAGCAAAAAGTGAAAAGCCTGATTATATATATAGAATGGTGCTTGATAAATCTTTAGTCTCCGATGGAGCAAAATACAGTCTCGGAAATGAATGTAAAACGGATTACGGCACTTTAAAGCTTGTAACGGCCAGTAATTCCAAGGGCAGACTTAGTATTGATTATACCTTTGATTTCATACAGGAAATAAAAGAATTAATCAATCAAGATCCGGAGAATAATATTTTTATTCACGACTTATTTCCGCGAATCACGCTGACAGATGCTAAAAAGAATGTTTTCAGTGCAAATAGCAGAAGCTGGGAGGGGGAAGGAAAGTCCGGCAAGCTGTATTTTAATGGAATGCCTGAACTTAACAGGCCGGTTACAATATCTATTATATGCAGTGAAAAAGTTGCAAATTGGAATCTGCCCATACCGGTAAAAAAGGCCGGAACTGAAACTATAAATATTAACAAAGAGTACAAGGGAGAGGGCGGCAGTTTTAAGATTAATAACATATACCTTGATTCGGCAAGTACCAGCCTCGATTATGAGTTTATACCTGCCAAAGGTTCCGAAGTCACCAGGCTTGAGCCTATTGTTTCTATGAATGTTAAAGATGAAAGAATTCGGGGTTCGGTTAATAATAATGGCGGTCTTACCGGAAAAATAGTATTTAAATACCCCATATTGCACAAAGACCTCAAGGATGTAACTTTTTACATTGATTCAGTGAGAAGAAGTATAAAATATGAGGAAAGTATAAAAATCGATTTCGATAAAACGCCGGCAGACTATAAAATAAAAGCAGACGGCTCTGAAATTCAAGTGACAAACTTGAAAATCAAGGATGGCAATACAACCTGTTTTGACTTGGTGGTAAATGACAGCAACAGAAAATTCAGTGGTTTTGATGTTGGAATAGAGGCCGATACTTCCCCTCTTTCATGGTCTTCAACTTCAAATTCGGATGATTATGGAATTGCTTTTGACAGGAGTGTTAAAGAAGGACCGGATCTGACAGCCCGGGACGAGAAAAAATCACCGTTAAAGAGATCCATTGAAATTGACGGAGAATATAAAAAACTTGAGGTTAAAATTGAAAGCCTTGAATATCTCGATTTATATAAAAGCGAAGTCAAAATAAATTAATCAGAAGCATGAAAATAATGTTTAATTGCTTTTTATTAGTATATCTTTAACTTATTTAAAAAACTTGAGGATTTCAGTTCTCAAGTTTTTATTTTATGGTAACTTTCACAAGCTGTTCACTAATTGACATATTTCCATAATTTGATAGAATGAAAGTATCTTCGGAATATGGAGGATTAGATTATGGCAAGTGTTTTTATAGGTATAATATCGGCAGGTACTACTATAATAGTGCTAATACTTGGTGAATTGCTATTCGGATCAAAAATTCTCAGCTTGCTTGAAAGACATCGGGCAATAATAAGAGATCATAACAATCAGACAGCAGATCATAATAGAATATTGGAAGATACAAATGCCTTAAGAGTCGATAACAAGATAATTCTAAAGATTAGTGAAAATCTTAATGGAAAAATAGAATCAATTGATAAAAATCTTTTGAATGAGAAAGAAAATAAACAGTTACAGTTTGAAAGCCTGTCAGATAAGCAGAGGGAGATGGAAAAAAGTATTGACCGGCTTGTGGGCTTTGCGGATGAATTTAAAAATATTTCTTTGGAGAATTCAAAGCTCTGGCGAGAAAAAGAAGAATTAAAGGAAGAAAACAAGGAACTGGGAAGAATTATAAAGCTGCAGAAAGCAAGAATATCCGAATTAGAAGGAATTTCTGAGATTCAAACAGATAAAGTAAAAGATAAAATGGTGAACACAATACCGGAAATAAATTAAATTACAAAAATTATCAAGGACTGCCGCACATTCCAAACGGGATGTGCGTTTTTTATGACTAATTTGGATATTAAAATATGAACATGATTAGTGGTCTGTTGATAAAAATATGCCGGTATACACAATACTAGACTTGATGAAGCGGGACAATTACAGATATAATTATAAAATTGGCAGAGGTATATATTAATTATGGTGATATGACAGGGAGTAATAAATTCAAGGTGGTTTGTTAAATGAACAAAAAAATTGCAGCAATATTATTAGTCGATGATGAGATCAATATATTAAGGGCTTTAAAACGTGTATTAGCCTGTGAGGGATATGAGATTCACTGTGCAACAAAATCAGATAAGGCTATAAAAATGATAGGCAGCAACAGGTATGATTTAATCATTTGTGACCAGAAAATGCCAGGATTGAGCGGCATAGACGTTTTAGAGTATTCCAGCAAAGTGTCACCGGATACAATTAGGATTTTAATCACCGGATACTCGGATTTTAAAGTTATGGAGGATGCAATAAACAAGTGCAGAATACATTATTATTTTCCAAAACCATGGGATAACAGAATTCTCATTGAGGTTATAAGAAAGACCCTCACAGATAAGCAGGTTAAAGGGAAGAAAGACAGTATATTAAATAACTTGCTGGGCTATAAGAGTTATATAGAGGGAATCCTTAATATTCTTGACGGTTCCCGGGGTATTTTTAAAGAGGAGGATGTTCCTGTTGAAAAGGCAGTGGAAGAATATGATAAAGAGGAAATAATAACTCTCAAAAAGGATGACAGCATATTATTCCTGAAGCCATCAGAAATATATTACCTGGCATCGTCAGGGGGAAAAGTTACATTAGTAACTGTAAACAGTCAATATCATAGCTGGGATTCTTTGAAGGCGTGGGAGGAAAAACTGAAGAATAACGGATTCTTCAGATGCCACAGGAGCTATATTGTAAACGTCGCCAAAATTAAAAAAATAACCTCCTGGTTTAAGGATACATATAACTTGGAATTCCATGACATTAGTGATACTATCTACTCAAGTAAATCATATGTCAAACCTTTGAAAAAATTTATTCAGAATCAATCCGGTAAAACCGGTGGTCTGTAACACCTAAAAGTCACATATTGCCGAAGGTTAATTTCCAGCAGAATTTAGTTGCCGTCCTTGCCAATACGCGCAGTATTGTTTTCGTCCTCGACTTTATCCTGCAAAAAATTTCCACGCCGGCAATATACATTCCAGACGTTACAGGCCACTGGTTTACCGATTAAATTTGAGAATTATCACATTAAAACAGATAAATAATGCGTTTCATAGAAAAAATGGTGCCCTTTATGGGAAAACCATTTTTTTTGTCTTTATTGCGCTGATAATATTATTGGATTAAGAAACAGAGTAATCATCTGGATTCTGGAATTTTCGGGGAGGATTGGAAATGAAAAAGAATATTCTGTTTGTGGACGATGAAAAACAGATTCTCAGAGCTGTAAACAGGTTGTTTATGGATAGTAAATACACTGTATTTATGGCTGATAACGGTGAAGATGCTCTAAATATCCTGGGAAAAGAGAATATTGATATGCTCATTTCAGATATGAGAATGCCGGGTATGGATGGTTATCAGCTGTTAAAAGCAGTAAAAGAAAAATTTCCTTCAGTAATAAGGATTATTTTAAGCGGCTATGCTGAAGGCGAGGTGGTGTTCAAGTCATTCAGGCAAAACCTTGCCAAGCTCTACATGTTTAAGCCCTGGGATAATAGCCTGCTAATGTCAATTGTCAACAGGGTGTTTGAGACTGAAAAAGTATTAAAGGATAAAAATCTTTTAAGTATTGTAAGCAATCTTGAGGAACTGCCTACCATAAGCGATACCTACAACCGGTTTTGTTCACTTATTGATATTGATGCGGACGTAAGAGATTTTTCAGCTTTGATCGAAGAAGATCCCAGCATTGCTGCCAAAGTATTGCACTATGCCAATTCAGCCTTCTTTGGTGCCAAGACCGGGTCCATAAGTCAGGCAATCATGTATATGGGTCTGGATAACATAAAAAATATAGTATTGACAGCCACCGTATTTGACAGGATGAATTCCCGCGAAAAGCTTTTGCATCTCAGGGAAGAATTATGGGAACATGCCTGTTTATGCAATAAAGCGGTGATTTTGCTGCATGAGAAACTTCTCGGAAAAAGGCTGCCTGATATATATGCATCAGCGGGTTTGTTGCATGATATCGGAAAAATAGTATTTATAAGCAATTTTCCTGATGGGTATTCCAGGCTGATAAAAACAATAAATACTGATAGAAGCAAATCCTTCGTTGATATTGAAACAGAGGCTTTTTCGGTATCTCACCAGGAAATGGGAGGGTATCTGCTGGATTGGTGGGAATTGCCCCTCCCAATAGTTGAAGCGGCGTTATATCATCATTCTCCCGGTCTGGAGCAAATTGTAAATAAGGAACTTGTATCAATTGTACATATTGCAGATTACTTTGTGTGGGAATTGATGGGCTCAAACAGTATGAATTCTTTGGATATCGATGTCATGGACAATTTGAATATATCCATGGCGGAGTGCAGGAAAATTGTAAGGAATATATATAAGGGTTTATAACTCGTATAATGACTTGTTTAATTTGGCAGGAGGTAATGTATGGCAGATATAACCGTACTATTTGTGGATGATGAAGTAAATGTACTAAGTTCCCTTAAAAGAGGATTGTACAAAGAAGATTACAAGTGCATGTTTGCCGAAGGTGCCAGGGAAGCTCTTGAAATTATGGAAGAACATGAAATCGCCGTAATTGTGACAGATATGAAAATGCCGGGTATGGATGGGCTGGCGCTTTTAAGGATATTGAAGGAGAAATATCCCAATACCGTAAGAGTAGTATTGTCGGGATATACACATCTTCAGCAGGTAGTTCTGGCAATTAATCAGGGTGACATTTACAGATATATTACAAAACCATGGAAAGTGGAAGATGAGTTCAAGCCGGTTATCCGGCAGGCTGTTGAATATCACGAACTGTTGGTGGGAAAAGAGGAATTGCAAAAAGCACTTGAATTAAAAAATGCTTCTATCCAGAACATACTTAACGTTATGAATGAAAAACTTTCAATCAGCAGAAAAGATTATGATAGTGTTAAAAAGTTCATAGGAGGTATTATGGCATTTCTCATGAGTGAAATAATAAATCCGGCACAGACAAACACCGACACAGCAGCTTTTTCTGATATGGTGCAAAGGTATTGTCTGGGGTTTCTGAATACAATTCCTACCGAAATCAGTGAATTTAAATCTGCCGGTTTATTGGAGGGAATAACGGCCAGTGTTTCCAGATACAAAATATTTGAAAAAATCTACGTTAAAAATGAAGACCATAACAACATTGTCTGTTGTGGAAACTATAAATTAACTCTTTATACAATGATATTTATTTTAAATTATATAAGCTCGCAAAATACTGCCGGGGAGTTGAATATCGGCATCATTACAAAAAAGGAAATAAAATATATCGATACTGAAATTTATGCAGATATCAGAACGGCTTATAAAGCGGATTATACCATGCAGAATAATCTTATGCTGGCTGAAAAGCTTATAAATACTACAATGAAGGATATTGGTGTGCTTGTCCGTATTAGAAATCAAAATAACGTTATTCAATTAAAGTACAAAACAATGTTTGCGCCGAAGAGTGTATGATCACCAGGCACAAGCTCGGAAGGGACAGAGGTCTTACATGAATAGATTTAAACCTGTAAGTGATGGTAAACGTATTGAAGACTTATTTAGAAATCTTGCGAGAAGAAATTGTATTTCCGTTATTATAACCATTAGAAACAAGCGTCAAATTGCAGAAATGTCATTCTCTGCCAGGAGGGGAACCCAGCCTTCTATAATTTGCCCGGACAATGAAAAAATTGAAATAAATGCAGGCGAAGAAATGTCTGTTTCCTTTTCGGACAGTGAATTTACCGTATTTTTCAAGACGGCGGCTGTCAGCTCAGCTATTGGGAACTCTTTCGATATACAAAAGCCCCTTGTTGTTTATACAGGGTTCAAAAACCTTCCTGTGCAATACAGTTTTACTGATCTCAGTTTTTTAAAAGACATTGACAGCAGTACTATAGACAGTATTATAAACGGATCTGTTGATGGCGGAAACGGAAAAGTTCCGGGTTATTCTCTTGAAAAAGTGAAGAACAGCAAGCTGATTTTTGCAGGTTTTTCCTATAGAGCTTGTGAAATTGATACGGCTTTCGGCACTGCTCTGCGTATATATCCTGAAACATTTATGGGACAGCCGGCTGTATGCCGAATAGAGGAAAAGTTTAATCCGAAAGCCTGGACGCAAATCTACGGCGGAATAGCTGGTTATCTATATCTGCATCCCGGTTGTGAGAATCTCATCATGTATTTGCCTGCTGCCTGTCAGTGGCAGACTGAAAGCATGTCGGCAATTGAAAGGTTTGTGGGGAACAGGAGCAGGTTTTTAATTGATGCCGGTTATGGATATATCTGCGACACTTCAAGTTTGATGAATTATGATACAAAACAGGAGTATAACTGTGAAGCCATAAATGACTGTGAAGATTTTTTAAAATATTGTGCCGGCAATCTGGAGCCGTTGATAATTAAAGCGTTGAGTTATGATCAGGACAGCTTTTTTCTTGATGAGATACGGCAGGTCTATAAAGCAGATGGATATATCACGGAAAGGAGCCTTTATTGCGTTAAAAAAGAGGAAAATATAATTGCTTTTGCTGTTGCAGAATCAAGTTCGGATATCTTTAATTTCAATATATTTCACGATGTCTGCAGATTATATTGTGTAAATAAGGATTCTGATACAGAGCGGATTGCTGCCGCCGTATTGCCTGAAATTGCCCCTTTTTTTCATGAACGGGGAAAGGAGAGCTTCTATCTTTTATTGGATGCCGGCGAAGAGTCAAAGTCACGATTCCATTTAAAGGGGGTAGACTTTAAGGATAAGTATGCATGTATGTTTATGAACCGTGAGGGGATCAGAGAATATAAAAAACTGTTAAAAGATAATTTTATTGACTTTAACAGATATAGCAAACTTACATATCCTCAGTTGTCAATATGGCATACCGAGATGGTTTTTCCCAACACAGGTTTTGGAAACATAGCCGGCACTGCGCGAATAAACGGGGAAGTGGATTTTGAGCTTCTGGAAAATGCAATAAACCAGGTTGTCCGGGAGAATGACAGCTACCGTATAAGAATTGAAGAGGGGGAGGGAATAGAAAAACAGTATTTCGCAGAATACAGATATTTCAAGGTTGAATTTTTTGATTTCAGCGGGGCAGGTGCCAATGAAGAATACGGGAAGTGGAGCAGTTTTAAGACTGTTGAACCTTTTGACCTGCACAATTCCGATTTATATTATTTTGCATTATTTAAAATCAGTGAAAACGAGGGGGGCTTTTTTTATAAAACACATCACCTCATATCGGATGCCTGGACCGGTGTAACACAGATCAGCAAAATAATGGAATACTATTCCAGATTCCGGAATGACATGAAAATCATCCCTGAGAGCAATCCGTCATATATTGATTTTGTAACGGCGGAGGAGGAGTATTTGGAATCAAAAAGATTTGATGAACATAAAAGATTTTGGAGTGAGAAATTCAGTACTGTACCTGAATTTTTAAGCTTTAAAACCAGAGGGGCTGTTTATAAAAATTTAAAGGCTTCCAGAAAAAGCATTAAAATTTCACATGAGCTGGCAGTTAATATTCACGAATTTTGCATTTCAAACAAACAATCTCCGTTTATCACCTTCCTTTCAATACTTTACATATTTATTAGTAGAATTACATCCAAATCAGATATTGTGTTGGGAACTCCGGTGCTTAACAGAACAAATGCACGTGAAAAAAGGATGACAGGAATGTTTATTAATATATTGCCTGTCCGGTATGCAGTGGATTGTGAACAGAGCCTTATTTCTTTTGCTGACGCCCTCTCAAAAGAATGGATCACCCTGCTGAGAAATCAAAAATATCCTTATGAACTGATACAGAAGGAATTCAGAGAAAGGCACCAGATTACAGACAGTCTTTCGGATGTAGTGTTGTCATATCAAAATGTTAAGCTTGACAGGGATGAATTTACGGAGGATTATGAACTGTCATGGCATTTTTGCGGCTACCAGACCAATTCTCTTCAAATACACGTAAGGGACTGGGATGATACAGGTACTTATGTATTGGATTTTGATTATCTTGAAGATGTGTTCGGCACAGATGAGATCGAAAGGATGAGCCGGTATTTTGTAAACCTGCTGAAGGAAGCTGTCAGCCATCCCCGAGAGAAGCTCAGCAAAATGAATATCCTGCCGGAAACTGAAACAAAGCAAGTGCTGTATGATTTTAACGATACTGACAAAGATTACCCAAGGGATAAGACCATAATTCAATTGTTTGAAATTCAGGCGGATAAAAATTTTAACAATATAGCAGTAGAATTTAACAACAAAAAGCTTACATATAAGGAATTGAATATCAGGGCAAATTCTCTTGCCTCTATATTGCGGGAGAAGGGTGTCAAGTCTGACAGCATTGTCGGTATCAGTATGGATCGCTCTGTAGAACTGGTCATCGGTATTTTAGGGATATTAAAGGCAGGCGGGGCTTATTTGCCAATAAATCCAAAGTATCCTGCGGCAAGGATCGATTACATTTTAAAGGACAGCGGAACTCAAATACTGCTTATTAACGGAAGCCTTAACGGCAGTATTGACTTTGAAGGAGAAATTCTGGATATGGGAACAGTGCAGCTGAATACATATGAACAGGATAATCCTGTAAATATCAATAAGCCTGAAGACCTTGCATACGTTATTTATACATCAGGTTCAACGGGGGAACCAAAGGGGGTTATGATAGAGCACAGATCCCTGGTCAATTTCTTATACTCTATGTACGAGATGTACGATTGTGATTTCAATGCCGGTGACAGGTGTCTGAGCCTAACAAATATATCCTTTGATGCAAGTGTCTGCGAAATATTTATGCCGCTTGTATTTGGAGCATGTCTTGTACTTAACAGTGATTCAGACTATCTGGATGTTGTAAAATTATCCGAAATTATTGTGCAAAAATCCATTAATTTTACATATATTCCCCCTTCCATGCTTAAAGAATTGTCCAGGCTTTTAAAAAAATATCCGGACAGAGTAAAGCTGGACAAAATGTTTGTAGGAGCCGAGCCTATAAAAGTAAGCGTTATGGCTGAATACCTGTCCATAAATCCCTGCATGAAAATTCTCAATGGATATGGGCCAACTGAGACTACTATTGTTGCATCCTTTTATCCTTTTAGTCTGGAGGAGGATAAGGAATCCTGCATACTTATCGGGAAGCCGGTTAACAATACGAAAATTTATATACTGGATAAGGAGATGCTGCCGGTGCCTGTTAATGTTACCGGTGAAATATATATTGCCGGAGATTGCCTTGCAAGGGGATATCTGAATAATTCCGAAGCTACCGGGAAGAAGTTTGTACATAACCCATTCTCAGGAGGAAGGATGTACAGATCAGGCGACCATGCCAGATGGCTGCCTGACGGGAATATTCAATTCATAGGCAGGGCAGATAATCAGGTTAAAATAAGAGGTCTGAGGATAGAGCTTGGAGAGATAGAAAACCTGCTGTCAAAAATGAGTTGTATAACTGCAACAGCTGTTATCGCAAAGCAGGATGAGGAGGGGAATAAATATTTATGTGCATATTTTACCGCAACCGAAAATTTAAGTAAAAATGAGATCACAGCTCATTTATTAAAATTCATGCCTGAATATATGGTGCCCGGATTTTTCATACAGCTTGCCGAAATGCCTTTGACCTATAACGGCAAGATTAACAAATTGCTTTTACCCGAGCCTGACAGGCAAAATAATGTAAATAAGGACTTTTCACCTCCCTCAAATGAGGTTGAAGAAAATCTGCTGAAAGCCTGGCAAAAAGTTCTCAAGATTACCGGCATAGGTGTAAAAGACAATTTATTTGAATATGGAATTGATTCTCTTACAATCATGAGGGTGCTGGTGGAAGTGCTGGAGTATGGCTGGAATGTCGCTATGCAGGATTTTTACAGATATCCGACTATAGAGAGTATGGCAGATATAATTATGTTCAAAAATCCAGGAGCCGCATATGAGGAATCTCCCGCTGCAGATCAGAACATCAGCCTGCAGGGAAAGACGAGCCCTGTAACAGATTATAAAAAAAGAAAATATAAGAATGTACTTTTAACCGGGGCTACCGGCTTTCTGGGAGCACATATTCTTAAGAGCCTGCTGGATGGCACACAAGCAGATATATTCTGCCTTGTAAGAGCTGAAAGTATGGATCTGGCCGCAAACAAACTCATTGAAAAGCTGCAATTTTATTTTGGGGGCAGATATGACAGCTTGCTGAACAACCGCATAATTGTCGTAAACGGAGACATTACCTGTGAAAGGTTTGGCCTGGACATTCAGGGGTATGAAGAATTAATCAAAAAAATTGATACAGTGATACATTCTGCTGCAATAGTCAAGCATTTCGGTGACTATTCCCTGTTTGAAAAAACAAATATCGTGGGAACGCAAAGAATGCTTGAGTTTTGTATTTCAAGCGGTGCGAAGCTTAATTATATATCAACCGTAAGTATATCCGGAGATTTTTTCAAGCAAAGATCCGATAATTTAATTTTTACTGAAAATGATCTTTTTATAGGGCAGAATTTTGATGGAAATGTTTATGTAAAAAGTAAATTTGAGGCTGAAAAACTTATTTTCCAATATTCCGGTAATTCTTTAAATGCATCAATATTCAGGATCGGAAACTTAACAGGAAGGTATGACGACGGTCATTTTCAGCCCAATATCAGTGAAAACAGATTTTATGGCATTCTGAACTTTTTCATACAATCAGGTGCTGTTTCAAAGGACATCTGCAGGCTGAAGGCCGAATTCACACCTGTGGACATATGCTCGGAGGCTATTGTGAAACTGGCTGAGCTTGATATGGACCGTTTAAGTATATTTCATTTGTTTAATGACAAAAAAATCGAAATCCGGAATATTATACAGGTATTCAGGTTTGTGGGCTGCAAAATTGATTTGCTGGATAATGAGCAATATGGATCCAGAATGGCAGATTTATTAAAAAGCGGTGATACAAAGGAAATGATGGTCAATATTATAAATGATCTGCATAAGGAGGGGACATTTGGCCTTAAGCCGTCGGTGGCAGTGAACTCGGAAATTACAAAAGGATATTTAAAGCCGGCTGGTCTTGAATGGCCGGATTTCAATGCCGGATATATTTATAAGATATATAGATACATGAAAAAAGCCGGCTTTATTACATAAAATAATGTAAAAAATTTTAGGGGGATTAAAATGAAATTGGATGCAGTACGTAAAAAATCAAAATTGGTTGAAAATATTGTCAATAATAATGTTGTTACCAGTATTATTCTGTTGTATTACCTGGTGACGGTTATTGTCAGTGTTATCTTTTATCCAATGGTTCAGATGCTGCTGAACTACCCTCCAAATAATGAGGAAGTGAGTGCGCGGCTTGGTACCAGCAATATAGGCCAGTACATAATTATTGTATTTCTTTCCATGTTAATAGGTACTTTTCTTTTCATAAGAACGTTCAGGGGCATAAATAACTGGGACAGGCTGGATCCCAGAAAAGATGAGGATCTCAAGGAACTGAATGCCATCAGAAAGAAATGCATAAATATTCCGTACCTGGTTTTTCTCGGGCAGGCGCTGATTGTGAATATTCCTCTTATACCGGTACTTTTATTTGTCAGAAATTTGAACAATATATCCTTGCTGGCCGTGATCAAGGTTTTGATAATGGTATTTTCGCTTATGTGTCTTGCAGCGGTAATATCACATACCTTTTCAAGGAGACTGTTTAAAATTATTTTACTGAGAACATATACAGGCGGGGAAAAGGAAGGTATAAGAATAGGCTTAAAGAATAAGATATTTTTTCAGATAATACCCATGCTGATTCTGACAATGCTTTTCACCGCGCTTATAGGTTACTCAAGGCTGGTAGACGAGAAAGGCGATATGCTGTACAGCTTATACAAAATGCAGCTGTCTGAAAGTATTGATAACATGAATACCGACCTGAAAAATCCGGAACAGGCTTTCAATATATTAAAAGGAATCAAATTTGACAGCAATGAGCCAATATACTTTGTTAAAACTCCCGGAGGTGATATCATTACTTCGGATAATAAAAATATTGGAGGCTATCTGACTTACTTTATTTCAAACCCCTATGAGGGAGACCGAATCTTTGATATAAATTCTGAAACTCAGGGGATAGTTGCAGCAATAGACAGTAACGGATCAGAGTGGCGGATAGGTGTTATTTTCAAAGTGGCATCCGGAAATGTTCTGATGTTCTTTCTGTTGGGATTTCTGGCGCTGCTATTTCTTAATGTTTTTGTTTTGTACTATTTCTCAAAATCTCTTGCAGAGGAGATTTCCCTTGTCGCTGAAAATCTTACTGAAATAGCCGAGGGGGAAAATGTAGATCTGGATAGAAAACTTGCGGTCATATCCAATGACGAGCTCGGAGATCTGGTCGTTGCTTTCAATAAGATTCAGCAAAAGGAAAAAGAGCATATTTGTGAGCTGGAGGAAAAGCAGGCCATAATAATCGAGAGGGAACAGCTTGCTCAGGACACGCTGAAAAAGCTTAAACAGCTTCAAACGCAATTGATAAATCAGGAAAAGCTGGCGGGGATAGGACAGCTGGCAGCGGGTGTTGCCCATGAGATTAATACTCCGCTGGGGTATGTATCAAGTAATATTGAGACCTTGAAAAACTATATCATGAATTACAGGACTATGCTGGACATTTATAGAAATTTCTATAAAGAGGTATGTAAACTATATCCGGATCAATCAATACCTGAAATGAGTACTGTTTATAATACTGAAAGTAAAATAAATATTGATTTTATTAATTCGGATATTACTGACCTGTTTATTGATGTGAGTGATGGATTAGAGCGTATAAGCAAGATTGTTATGGGCTTGCGCACCTTCTCAAGAGTCGATCAGCAGAACGAATTTGAGGAATACGATCTGAATAACGGAATACAGAACACTTTGCTGGTCGCCAATAATGAGATAAAATACCATGCAAAGGTTGAACTGTTTTTAGGTGATATACCGAACATATATGCTAACGGAGGGCAAATCAATCAGGTTCTCCTGAACATAATTATAAATGCTGTTCATGCTACCAAATCAAAAGAGGATATAAATTCAAGTTTAATAACAGTCAGGACATATAGCGATGAGCATTATGCCAGTTGTGAAATTGAGGATAACGGGACAGGGATACCTGAAAACATCGTTGGCAGAATTTTCGATCCCTTTTATACAACCAAGCCGGTCGGACAGGGAACCGGGCTGGGACTCAGCATAGCCTATGATATAATCGTAAATAAACATAAAGGAGAATTACTGGTTGACAGTAAACCGGACGTTGGTTCTAAATTTACTGTCAGACTTCCGGTACACAGATAAATAATGAAAAAATGAATTGAATGTAAAACAAGTATTGCCACAATAAGCTCAGGAGGTTTTTTTATAACACTTTTGATAATATGGACTATTTTCTCAGTTTTGTTTGTCTCGATTTATAGTACAATTATACTTTAGAGGGAAATTTAATATAGGAGAAAATCAATGGAAAGTAATGATAGAGTTTTGTTTATAAACGAATCTCCGGAGACAGCAAGTATTGTAATGGAAAAGCTTGCAATGTGGGATATTCCAGTTTGTCAGAAACAAGCAACCTCTCTCAATGATTTGAATAACTTGTTAAACAGCGGACTGTGGGATGTTGTAATCAGTGAATATAAATATTCCGGAGTTATTGCATTTGATGTATTAAAAAAGTTAAAAAAAACCTATTGCCATATTCCGATAATAGTCCTTTCAGATGATTTATCCGAGGAGAATGTACTTGAATTAATTGAGGCAGGTATAGACGACAGTGTCCCAAAAAAGGAATTATCCCGTCTGAGACAGGTCATTTGCCGAATACTGCGCAATCTGCCAAGTCACAGGCATGTGCTGACCCAAGGGTATTCTGCTGACAGGCAGGCCGGCAGATATGAGGCAGAATATGAACCGGCGGAGATGGAGCGTAAGGGTTCTATTCTGTTTGCAAATATGACCGAGGCCTTCCTTTACGGGAAGGTCGTTTGTGACCGGCAGGGGAAGCCGATTGATTATTTAATACTTGATACAAATCATGCTTTTGAATTAATGACCGGTAATCAAAGATTTGAAATATTGAACAAGAGAGCTATAGAAACAAGTTTCGGAACTAATGAAACTGAACCTGATTTGGTTGAAATATGCGGCCGGGTTGCTATAACCGGAGAGAAAAGGGTTTTTGAATGTAAAATGAATTATAGGGAGAAGGTTTATTCTGTCTCTGCATACAGTCCTTATCCAGGATATTTTGTCAGTATTTTTACAGATATTACAGAGCAAAAAAAGATTGAGGCAGAAATTGAAAAGTTAGCTGCTGCTTTTGAGAGGAGTCCGGTGATGGTCATAATCACCAATCCTGATGGAATCATGGAGTATATCAATTCAAAGGTTACGTTGGTTACCGGCTTCAGCTTCAAAGATGCCAACAGCAGGAATATAAACCTCCTCAAATCAGAGATGGTTCCGAAGCATATACTGAATGAGATGAAAGAAAAATTCAGAAATGACGAATCCTGGGAAGGGGAGTTCATAAGCAAAAAAAAGAATGGTGAACCCTATTGGGTTTCCGCGTCCGTTTCGCCGGTCCGGGACAGAAATGGGAATATAACCAATTATGTATTAATTCAAGAGGATATTTCCGAAAAGAAAAAATTTCAACAGGAACTTGAGGAAAAGCACAAGAATCTGGTGAAAGAGGTTATGAAACTAAAGGTGATGCAGAAGCAGAAGATTCAGCAGGAAAAACTTACAGGCATTGGACATCTTGCTGCCGGGGCCGCCCATGAAATCAACAATCCGCTGGGGTTTGTCATAAGTAATTTTGATATGTTAAGCAAGTATTATGAACGGTTCGGCGAGTTAATACAGGCATATAGAATTTTTAAAAATCATATAAAAAATAACGAGTACCACCTTGCGGTTCAAAATATAAGTGCCCTGGAAGAACTTGAAAAAAAGTATAATATCGATTTTTTATTAAGTGATATTAATGATATTTTTAATGACTGCAATTACGGGCTAAACAGGATTACCAATATTGTAAGCGGACTTAGTACTTATATCAGAGAAGAACCGCATTATAAGGTTAGGGAATATGATCTGAATGCGGCTGTCAACGATACCCTTGAGATATTGCAAAGTGATTTGAATCAACATGCCGTGGTAAAAAAGGAGCTTAATAAGGTGCCTGGTATTAAGGTTATGGGAGATCAGATTAACCAGGTGCTTGTGAACTTGATTGAAAATGCCGTTTATGCAATATCCCGCAAGCATATAAATGGAAAAGGAGAGCTGAAAGTCAGAACATATAATGACAAAAGATATGTATACTGTCAAATTGAAGATGATGGTGCCGGCATTTCCAAAGATAATCTCAAGAAAATTTATAATCCTTTTTTTACTACAAAGCCTGTAGGTCAGGGATCAGGGCTGGGATTAAGCATAGCCTATAATATTATCAACCGGCATAACGGGCAATTGTCTGTTGAAAGTGAATATGGAAAAGGGACAAGCTTTACTTTCAGGCTTCCTGTAAACAACAAACTAAAAAACACAAACTGATGTGAATATTCTGCTTGCGTTTCCCAATGGATGTATCCGGCGCTTCTACAAAAAATTCTTTTGCATATTCATAGCCGCCGTTGAGGTCAAAGTAGGCGTATTCACATCAAAACCAGCTCATCAATGACCTTTGCATCCGGTTGTAGGCCGCGCGTGCTGACGGTCCTGTCTGCAATCATACATCCAAAAACCTCGGCATAACTGCCTCCAAAGGTTTTGAAGTGCATGTTGAGATGGGAAGGGTTGCGGATGATAGAGCGGTCTATTTTCTGCATGGGCGGGGGCAGTCCGGGAAACTACGAAAGCACCGGAAAAAGGAAGAGCGGAAAAACACGCAAGGGGAACAAAAAAACACCTTTAAGTGAAAAGCCCTGAAAGGTGTCGAATGAAAAATGTGTGCAGTCGCCCCCCGAGTATAATTTTAATCTTTTGAAGTTGTGCAGGGTTAAAACTTCTGCTACATTCGGCCGCTATGGTAGAATAGCGGCCCCTCCACAGCAGAACACAGCAAATTGGGATACATGTATTATTATTGTTCACAATACTCGAACATTGGTTCAATATACTCTTTAATAAATTCTATTCTATCCTTGACTTGTGGCAGAAGAGAAGCGATAGAAACTGTTATTCTTTTTTTGTATTAAAATAAATCACATTTCCTCCATCTCCCATAGCTGCACAGGCATGTTCTTTACCATCAATAATCCACCATAAATATCCGTATGAAAGATTGAGCTTTTCCCATCGACTATGTTCCATTGTACTCTCATTTATCCATTGAGTTGATACAATTTGTTTTCCATTCCACATTCCGCCATCTAAGTATAATTGACCTATCTTTGCCATATCTGTAGGAGAAAGAGTAAGACCCCAGCCACCTGCGTTTACTCCTGTTGGGTCAGCAACCCAACCACTGATATTTTTAGCTTTATTAAATTCACGTTGTTCTTTTGCACTATGAAAAACCACATTACTCTTAACAGTAATTCCCAATGGAGAAAATAAATTTTCTGTTGCGAAATCAAATACAGATTGTCCAGTTACTTTTACAAGAATGCCCGACAAAATATCTGGCCCTACAAGAGGAGTGTACCTAAAATCCCCTATCTGCCCTTTACCTCCCAATAAATCAAGCGTAAATTTTACCCAGTCATTACTCATGAAATACTTTATGCAAGTGTAGGGCACAAACTTATATTTATACGGAGCTGTCATTGTCATCAAATCTTTAAGTGTAACATTCTGTATTGTTTTTTCCTTTCTTTTTACTGTGTAAGTAGGAAAGAAATCCAATACTTTCTGGTTGATATTTTTGATGTACCCTTTGTCCATAGCAATCCCAATCAATATAGAAATAATACTTTTTGATACGGAATAAACATGGATATGGCTGGTAGCAGTGCATTCATTAAAGTAATTTTCATATAGTGTTTTACCGTCTTTTAGTACAACAATGCCAGCAATATTGTTATAATCGCTGTGTATTCTCTTTTCTAACTCCGTTATCTTTTCTTTACTCATGTGTTTCCCCTCCCATCATTTATTGCTTTTAAGCTATACATTTGACGATTTCTTTTTAACAGGATAATAAATTTCAGTTATAAGTTTACTTTCCTTTGAAACTTGAGAGGGGTCAGTTACATATACTTCATAAAGGGCATCATTACTTTCATAGCCTTCCTTTTCTGCCCATTCACGTTGTTTCGTGTATACAGAAGACAGGCCAGAATAAGATCCTTGTAGAATTGTTTTTAGGCATAGCCCCGGGTAAAAATCTCTTGTACCTGTAACATACTCTTTTACCGGAATAGCAAATTCAGTATCTAAGCCAAATTGACTAAATTCTGCACCGTGGAAAAGTACCATTGGTGAGGCAAGTATAGTTAATTTATCGTCTGCAATTTTTCTAAATAATTTACTAAAGCAATTACCGTATTCGTCAGCAAAATCGTATTCATGAACCATTTTTCGGATAGATAGGAGATACATCATCGGTACTTCTACAAGTTGAACATCAATGCTTTCCAGATATGACATAATTGACTTGCCTTGTTTCAAATTTGATATATCATTATTTAGTTGGTCTAAAGTTTTTTCAAATTCTTGTACCTGTTTTTCAATCTCTTTTTTCTTTTTGATAAGTGACAAGTAAATTTTTTCGTACTGGGAGGCTTTTAATTCAAGAATTGTTTTAATATCCTCTAAAGAAAAATTATATGATTTTAGGCGGTTGATAAATAACATCGTTTCTAATTGTTCGATAGAATAATACCTATAACCATTTTCAGGGTTGATTTCATCAGGATATATCAAGCCTATTTCTGCATAATATCTAAGCGTTTTTGTAGATACTGCACATATCTTTGAAAACTCTCCAATAGATAACACGGGTTATCCTCCCTTCAGCGAATCCTAAAATGCCTATCTTTATCTTACACCTTGCCCTAAGGGTAAAGTCAATGTGATAAAGTCAGCATGATACACAGTGAAAGTAACATGATATAAAAATATATTCAACTCCCAAAAACAAACGCCAGCATTCCAGACGTTCGTCTGGATGCACTATGATCTTGAAATTATTTCACGCAGATTACTTGTTTGAATAGGGCTGTCTTTAGGGTTTTCACTAACCGGAAAGAAGGGCAAGTGGCTTGCCGCTTGCGCGTTTTCCAAATTTTCCTCGGTCGGAAAATCTGAAAAACTCTGCTTGTTGGGGTACCCCCAAACCCTTTGACTTCGGGCCAATAATCCACGAGCGCCGCTCGCCACGGTGAACGAAACAGGATTATACTAAGATTACGGCAGAAAGTTCGCGTCAAGACGGGATACGAACTCGTGGGCATCAGGGGAATGTACTGCTGTTTTAAACGGCGTTTCTGTTTTGGTAACGCATTTGTTTGCAATACCGTCCCCCATGTCTAATGTATAGTGCGCCCTATGGTAATATGTGAGCCGTTTATATGCGAATTCCTGACGGTCAGCGGTTTCCATGGCTTCCAGCATCGAAAGGAGTAGTCTATTCCCACTTAAACAAGCGGAGAGAAACAGTGATACATATTACTGCAATTAGAATCATCACAACCACCGGAATAAAGACACGATCTATTGGCACACCGAGAGAAGCTGCTTTGAGAAGTTTTATTCCTTGTGTTAATGGCAATATATCAGCTACTTTTTGGAGTGCAGAGGGCATTACTTCGTAAGGCAGAGTAGCTCCCGAAAAAATAAGCATTGGAAAATACAGCAGGCTGGCAGCAGCACTTGCTATTTTAATGTTTGGCGCAATTCCTCCCACCAGTAGCCCAATGCTGAACATTGACAGCATAACCAGTAAGTATGCTCCTA